>JAPKCZ010000139.1 GCA_028822745.1 Kiritimatiellia bacterium
CTGAAATCTTTTGCGCACCCGGCAACGCGGGCACGGCTCAACTTGCCACGAACATCGACATTGGGGCAGAGGATATCGACGCACTGGTCGCCTGGGCTGTTGAAAACCGCCCGGATCTGACCGTGATTGGCCCCGAAGCCCCGCTCTGCGCCGGGCTCAGTGACGCACTCGCCTCCGAAGGGCTACGCGCATTCGGCCCCAACGGCGAGGCCGCCATGCTGGAGGGCAGCAAAGCCTTCGCCAAGGAAATCATGTTCGCCGCAGGCGTGCCGACAGCGGAATCGGAAACCTTTACGGATATAGATGCCGCACTGGCCTACGTCCGCGAAAAAGGCGCACCCATTGTGGTAAAAGCCGAGGGTCTAGCAGCAGGCAAAGGGGTTTTGCTCTGTGAAACCGTCGACGACGCGGAGGCCGGGCTGCGCGACGCCATGCAAACCGGCATTTTTGGGGACGCCGGCAAGTGCGTCGTCATCGAAGCGTTTCTCTTCGGGGAGGAAGCGTCCATTCTGGCACTGGTTGACGGCGAATCCATCGTCATGCTGGACTCATCGCAGGACCATAAGCGGGCACTGGACGGCGACAAGGGCCTCAACACAGGAGGAATGGGTGCCTATTCCCCTGCCCCCGTCGTAACCCCCGAACGCAAAGCCTTGATTCAGGAGGTGGTTCTGGAACGCACGCTGGCCGAACTCAAGCGCCGCGACATCACCTTTAAAGGCGTGCTATACGCCGGCTTGATGATCACCGAGGACGGCCCCAAGGTTCTCGAGTTCAACGTCCGTTTTGGCGATCCAGAAACGCAGGCCCTGCTGATGCGTATGTCAAACGACCTCGTCCCTGTGCTCAACGCCTGCATCGACGGCACGCTTTCGCCGGACATGTTGACGTGGCACGATGCGCACGCCGCTTGTATCGTGATGGCGGCAGGCGGATACCCGGGCGCCTACGAAAAAGGCGAAACAATCAGCGGACTCGACGCGGCAGGGGCGGACGTCGACACCGTCGTGTTCCACGCGGGCACGGCCCTCAAGGACGGAAACGTCGTCACGTCAGGGGGTCGCGTACTGGGCGTCACAGCCATGGGCGACGACCTGAGAAGCGCGCTCGACAAGGCCTACAAGGCCGTTGACCAAATTCAATTCAAAGAGGCACATTATCGCCAAGACATCGGCGCTCGCGCACTCTAACGGTAAACCAAACCAAAGAACAAAAAACACACAGAAAAGAAGAAAACATGGCCAAAAAGAAAAAACCACTCGTCGGCATCGTTATGGGCAGTGACTCAGACTGGTCGCTCCTGAAGTCCGCATGCGAAACCCTTGACGGGTTCGACATTCCCTACGAGGTACGCGTCATTTCTGCACATCGCACGCCTGACGTCGCTACAGAATATGCAAGTACTGCAGCGCGACGCGGGCTCAAGGCCATCCTTTCTGCCGCTGGCCTCGCAGCACATCTGGGTGGCGTTCTGGCCGCACATACCGCCTTACCCGTCATCGGCATTCCCGTCAAAGCCGGCGCACTGAACGGCATCGACTCACTCCTCTCAACCCTTCAGATGCCTGCCGGCATTCCGGTGCCAACCGTGACGCTGGGCAGTGCGGGCCCCATCAATGCAGCGATTTTTGTTGCGCAGATCCTGGCCCTCAGCGATCCGGCAATGGCCCGCAAAGTCGCGGCCCACAAACGTGCATTGCGCAAAAAAGTAGAACAAGGCGATGCGCGCGTGCAGAAGGACCTGGAAGGCTGACGTGCGTGCCCGAACCATGGTTTTGCGTTCCCGTCGGTCAAGCGCTTGCAACAGCCTTGTGCTTTGCGTGTGGCTGACCGTCGCGACGCTTCACGCAGCCTTGCCCGAGTTCCGTGATCTGCGCGCCGTTCTCGAAGCCCATCACATTGTCACGCCCACAAACGCGCTCATTGGCTCGATGGAGATGGCCATCATTCAGGCCGCCGACCCGCTGGCCCGCCTACTTGATCAAGCGCCAACGAATTCGGTCGCGGCAACGAACAGTGTTGCTATGCTCGACGCTTTGCCGGGCACCATTCTAGTCTATCGCGTCAGCGCACTCGATGGTCACGCGTCCGACCACATCGCGGAGACACGCACGCAGTGGACCAACGCCACCACGGCGGGCATCATCTTCGACCTGCGCAAGACACAGGGCCGAAACTTAGCAGACGCGGAGGGATTCGCGGGCCTGCTGCTCGGTAACGACGTTCCGCTATACCACATCCGCGACGGCGCAGGTGGGGTCATGGAAACGCGCTCAACGCCCACAAACGCGCCACATGAAAAACCTTTGCCACCGCTTATCCTCCTGATCGGCGAAAACACGCGCGGCGCGGCGGAGGCCTTGTCGGCCTGCCTTACCGAGCGCGACGGCATCATGCTCATTGGCAGCACGACCCCCGGCGACGCGGGCATCCGCGAGAGCATCCCCCTCCCTGACGGCAGATTTTTGCATATCGCGACTGGATGGGTGACGCCCGTCGGGCGACCGGCCTATCAGGGGCACGGCGTCCGCCCACACTTGCTGGTGCCGAACGAATATCGCCATGGCCAACCTTGGCTGCCCCCCGAATCCGTACTCGAACGGCGGCGCCCTCTTTCTGAAAAAGCAAAACAACAACGCGTGCTGCTTGAGCGGGTTGTCGACGACCCTATTCTGAGTCGCGCCGCCGATATTTTGCTGGGCTTGAAAGCCTTGGACCATCAGGGCAGGTACACGGCACTGAACCCAATCACGCCCAAGACGAACTAGTTTTCCACCGCCGCACCACACATACGACGCCAGGACGCATGACCCACATTCAACAGCCCATTTTAAAAGTGACCGCCGAAAACGCCATCGGCGAAGCCGCCGATGTGCTGCGTCGCGGCGGTCTCGTTGTCTTGCCGACCGATACCGTCTATGGCCTGGCCGCGGATCCACGCGTTCCCGGAGCGCGCGAGCGCATCCGCAAAGCCAAACACCGCGATGCAGAAAAACCGCTGGCCTATCTGGCGGCATCGCTCGACGCCGTCAGCGCCTTTGGCGCCAGCATAAATGAACGCGAGCGTCGACTGGCCGACGCGTTTTGGCCAGGCGCACTGACCTTGGTTTTACGCATGCAGGCCGATCGCGCTGAATCATCAAGCGAAGAAGAAGGATTCCGCGTGCCCGACACTGTTTTCACGCGTACGTTGCTAGAAACGCTCGATTCGCCGTTATTGGTCACCAGCGCCAATACCTCCGGCACCCCGCCCGCACTGACCATCGAGGCCGCCCTCGAACAGCTCGGAAACCATGCCGACCTCTATCTTGACGACGGCACGTCACCCGGCGGTGAAGCCAGCAGCGTGGTCCGCGCGAGCGGATCATCAATGGAATGCCTGCGCGAGGCCGCCCTGTCGCTCGAAACACTGAGCGCGGTGGCAGAATCGTGAGCAAAAGATGCAAAAACATTCTTTTTGTCTGCACCGGGAACATTTGCCGCAGCCCCATGGCCGAATACTTGTTTAACCATATGCGGGCAGCCTCCTCGCCATGGGAATCCCAATCCGCCGGATTAATGGCGGGCTCTGGGCAACGCGCAAGTCGCGAAGCGGTGGCCGTTATGCAAGAACTGCACATCCCAATATCACGCCACCGCAGCCAGCCGATATCACGAGAAATTATTGACGGCGCAACCTGTATTGTGGTAATGACTCACGCTCACGAATCGCTTTTTGCATCGCTTTTTCCCGACGCCATGGATCGCGTACATCTCCTTCGATCCTTTGATGCCGCGGCGCGAAAAGACGATGTCGAGGACCCCATTGGAATGGGCGTCTCGGTGTATCGCAAAACACGCGAGACACTTCAGGCGGCGATGCCGGGATTGCTGACGTACTTGGACGACTTGGACACAAACTGACGGAAACGACGTAGATGAAAATTGCCATTGGATCGGATCACGGCGGCTTTGACCACAAAGCCGCTATCATTGCCAACCTGAATCAACGCGACATCGAGGCCATCGACCTTGGTTGTCATAGCAACGATGCAGCGGACTACCCAGACTACGCACAGCTGGTCGCCGAGCAAGTATCCCAAGGTTTGGTCGACAGCGGCATTCTCATTTGCACGACGGGCATCGGCATGAGCATGACCGCCAATCGCTTTCACCGCGTCAGAGCAGCTTTATGTGTTTCCCCGGAAATGGCCGCCACAGCTCGCGAACATAACAATGCGAACGTTCTCGTCCTGGGGGCGAGTCTGACTGACACCACAACCACACAGACGATCATCGACAGGTGGTTGGACACCGCGTTTTCCGATGCGGATCGCCATGCGCGCCGCACCGAGAAGATTGATACCGTGTCAGCCGCCAACAACGAAGGCAGCAGTATTCTGGCGACAGACCCAGACACCTACGCCAGCATCAAGGCCGAAGAAGTCCGCCAGGCGGACACGGTCAACCTGATAGCATCCGAAAATTACGCCAGCCGAGCCGTGCGTGAAGCGCAAGGTAGCGTGATGACCAACAAGTACGCCGAAGGCTACCCCGGTAAGCGCTGGTATCAAGGCTGCGCCGAGGTCGATAAAGCCGAAAGTCATGCCATCGATCGCGCCAAAGCACTTTTTGGAGCCGAACACGTCAACGTGCAACCACACTCCGGAAGTTCCGCCAACGTCGCCGTCTATCAGACCATCCTGAGTCCGGGCGACACCGTGTTGGCCATGAACCTCGCCCACGGCGGCCACCTCACGCACGGTCATGCCATCAATATTTCCGGTCGGCTCTATAACTTTGTTCCCTACGGCGTACAGCAGGGTGAAGAAACGATCAGTTACGACGAAATCGAAGCGCTCGCACAAGAGCATCGCCCACGCCTGATCGTGGCAGGCGCCAGTGCGTATTCGCGCACATTGGATTTCGAACGTTTTCGCAGCATCGCCGACTCCGTCGGCGCATACTTGATGGTCGACATGGCCCACATTGCCGGTCTCGTCGCCGGTGGCGTCCACCCATCTCCGGTGCCTTACGCGGAGTTCGTGACAACCACAACACACAAAACGTTACGCGGTCCACGTAGCGGAATGGTCCTTTGCCGCGAAGCGTTTGGCAAAGAACTCGACAAGCAAGTCTTCCCGGGAATTCAGGGCGGCCCTCTCATGCACGCCATCGCCGCCAAAGCCGTATGTTTCGAAGAAGCCCTTCAAGACAGCTTTCGCACCTACGCGCAGCAAACCGTCAAGAACGCTCAGGCGCTTGGCCAAGTCCTATCGGACAACGGCCACCGCTTGGTATCAGGCGGCACGGACAACCATCTTTTCTTGGTCGATTTGGGCGCCCGCGATCTAACCGGTCGCGACGCTGCCAGAGCGCTCGAGAACGCAGGTATCGTTGTCAACAAGAACGCCATCCCCTTCGACAGCAAGAGTCCCTTTGTTACATCCGGCATTCGCCTCGGCTCACCGGCCGCGACAACGCGCGGGATGAAGGAAGCGGAAATGCAAATCATTGGCAAGGCCATCGTTGATGTGCTTGCTGATCTCGACAATAACGATGCGCACGCGCGCATCCGCACTCAGATCAAGGACTTGTCGGCCGGCTTCCCGATGCCGTAACCGCAACGCCCATATTATGGCAGCCAACCCGCGTCGCTATACTCGAGGACAATGGCAGGTGCAGCGCGAACGTGCGCAAATCCCACCCGGGCCGCCCCCAAAACCGTCAATCGACCCCGCCCCAGTGCGACCCATGATCGAGTCGCTGATCAAAAAACTCGGTATTGCGCCCGAAGCGTGGTTGACGGAAATGGCCAATGACTGGAGCGACATCGTCGGCAAGGACGTGGCCGCGCATACACGACCCGGCCTACTCCAGAACACATGCCTGGTCGTTTACGTGGACAGCTCGCCTTGGTTGACCGAACTGTCACGCGTGGCGAAACGCAGCATGCTCAAGAAGATTCAAGAGCGATTCACGGCGGCACGCCTCAGCGACATCCGGCTCCAGCTAGACCCTGATCAAATGCGCGGCTGAATCCAATACCGCATACCGCAATGTACCGTTTCGACAATTCGGACGGTACTGACGTCACTCTGCACGATTTCGCGACGAAACGACCGGG
>JAPKCZ010000140.1 GCA_028822745.1 Kiritimatiellia bacterium
GCGCCGGTCTGCCGATCAAAGGCGAGCGCTATGGCGGTTGGGCACGTAAGGACGTCGTGGGCCAGATCAGCGGCCACTACATGAGCGCCCTGTCCCTGATGTACGCCAGTTCTGGCGATAAGCGCTTCAAGCAACGGGTCGACTACATGGTCAGCGAGATCGCCATCGCCCAGCAGAAGCATGGCGATGGCTACACCGGCCCCGTCCGCACTGAGGTGTGGGAGAAGGTCTATAGTGGCGATTTGAAGGCTCACAAGTGGGGTGTCGGCGGTGGTTATGTCCCGTGGTATGTCATGCACAAGACCTTCGCCGGCCTGATCGACGCCTATATCCAGACCGACAACAAACAAGCCCTGGCGGTGGTGATCAAGCTCGCCGACTGGGCCAAGAAGGGCACCGACAATCTCGACGAAGCGCAATTCCAGGACATGCTCCGCGCTGAGCACGGCGGCATGTCCGAGTCGTTCGCTCATCTTTATGCGATCACCGGCAATAAAGATTATCTCACCCTCGCCCAACGCTTTGATCACGAAGAGGTTCTGGGTCCCCTGGCGAAGAAAGAGGACAAGTTGACGGGCTATCACGTCAATACGCAGCTGCCCAAGATTCTCAGCGCCGCCCGTCTCTACGAACTGACCGGCGACGCGCGTTACGCAACCGCCGTCAATTTCCTCTGGGACCGGGTGATCAACACCCGCTCAATGGCGCCTGGCGGCGTCGATGTTCGCGAGCACTTTTACGAAGCGGGCAGCGAGTCGGCTCACCTGCACTGGAACAGTAGCGAAACCTGTTCGGTCTACAACATGCTGAAACTGACCCGTTCCGCGTTCAGTTGGAACCCGACAGCCACCGCGATGGATTACTACGAGCGCGCGCTCTACAACCAGATCCTCGGCTCGCAAGACCCTGACAGCGGCGGCATGACGTACTACTACAACCTCAAGCCAGGTCACTTCAAAATCTACAGCACGCCGTTTGACGCGATGTGGTGCTGTGTGGGCTCGGGAATCGAGAACCATTCGAAGTATGCCGATACCATCTACGCTCACAATGACGACACGCTCTGGGTCAACCTCTTCATCCCCTCACTGCTGGACTGGCAGGAGAAGGATGTCCGCGTTCGCATGGAGACGACGTTCCCTGCAGACGAGACGATCACGCTGACGGTGAACACCAAGACGTCTCAGAATCTCGACCTGAAGGTTCGCGTTCCTTATTGGGCGACCCAAGGGGCCGAGGTCACCATCAATGGCAAGAAGCAGGACGTGAAATCGAGCCCCGAGAGTTACTTGACCGTGTCGCGCGAGTGGAAAGATGGCGACACAATCGCCGTCCGTTTGCCGATGAATCTCCATCTGCGCCCGGCGCGGGACAAAAAGGACATGGTGACCCTCATGTATGGTCCGCTCGTCCTTGCCGGTGAACTTGGCAGCAAAGGGTTGCCCAACGATGTTTCCTCGAACCAGAAAGCGCACAGTGGCGCCATGGACCCCCCCGTTCCCGTTTTTCTTGTCGACGCGAACAAGGAGCCCTCCTCATGGCTGAAGCGCGTCCCCGGCGACACCCTGCGATTCAAGACCGTCGGCGTTGGCAAGCCGAACGATGTGACCTTGATCCCGCTCGCCGACCTGCACCACCAACGCTACACCGTTTATTGGGAGACGATGGACCCAAAGGATTGGAAACCCGCTGCCCCCATAGCCCCGGCGGAGATCGCCGAGAGCAGCCTGGTCCCGGGCCTCAGCTATAAGTATTATGAAAACGAGCCATTGAAGGTTCTCCCGGATTTTAGCGAACTCACCGCCAAGAAAACCGGAACAGTCGGTCATTTTGATCTTTCGATCAAGAGTCGCAACGACAACTTTGGCGTCGTCTTCTCTGGCTACCTGAAGATAGCCGAGAAGGGACAATACATCTTTGCCACCAGGAGCGACGATGGCAGTAACCTGAGGTTCGCGGGTAAGGAAATCGTCTCCAATGACGGCCTTCACGCCATGATTTCTGTCTCGTCGAAGCCGCTTATATTGTCCCCTGGATTCTACCCGATCGAGGTGGAGTTCTTCGAAAGCACTTATGGAGAGGGACTCGAAGTGAGCGTCTATTCGCCAAGCGATGGCCAGTGGAAACAGATCCCGAAGTCGATGCTTTACCGGCTCAAGTAAATAGGAACATCGATATCGATACGCTCAAACGACGAGGTTTAAAAGCGTGAAAATGTTCCACTAGCATCCCATTGGACCGAACGCAGGACATAAAAGGGCGTGTTTTGCTAGCAGTCCTGAGGTCGTGCGCCGAAGGGGCATTGTATACCAACCCTTGGCGCGGTCCTCGCTGTATCTCACGCCCTCTGGGAAATCGAAACTTGGAGTGCGGCGGCAGAGGCGAGGCACTCCAAATAGCCTTTGCCCTACCCTTCCCCTCTCTGACGGGTGGATGCTTCCATGACTGCGTGATCATCGAACTTGCTGAACTTTCAGTACGCTACCAATCACTGTAGCCGTTATGGCTGGCGCATGGGCAGCGTTACGACTCTGCGTGAGCCGTTTATGTCTGACGCGACGAGCGCCCTGGCCGTTGTCGCCAGTTCTTCTCCCCAGGGCGTGGTCACGGACATTGTCGAGTCAGTCCGGTTGAACGCGATGAGCGTATCGCCGATGCGTACCGTGTCGTGAGTCTCGTCCGAGGCGTGTTCGATCTCCGGAGGGGTCGCCCCCTTGTCTCCAATCAAGATCGCGACGAGGAACGTTGCCTCCGTCGCTGGCCCATGTAGGCATTCGACCAGATGTGTCTCTTCGGTGCCTTGATAGGGCGTAATGGATGGATCCTGACCGGGGGGCGCGATTTCCGGGACGTAGGTCCTGGTCTCCACCGCTACCCCCGCAGGCTTGAGTGCAACAACATCCATGCGCGCCTCGCCCTTGAGGAATGTCACCGGCCCTGTTTCAGGCGCGGTTCTCGTCGGCGGGTCGCCGTAATGGTGCAGGAGCCAACTGAACGTCCGGGGTTCCTGTGCCGCGAGTCGGTCATAGACCAGTACGATGTCTGGACCGGCCAGCACCATGGTTCTCTCGAAGCGGGTCAACCCCAGTTCGGGCGGGTAGGCGCGCGTGGCATCTGCTGTTGCGATCGTGATGTCGCCATCGGTTACGGCGTCCGTGATCTCGGCACGCGCGGCATTGGGCCCCGGCCAGCCTGCGCCGTCATCGTATTGGCCGCAGCCGTCGACTAGGATCGTATTGTGATTCCTTGTCTCCTTCTTGATGCTGTACCCGGGATCGCCGGCAAGTTCCTGGCCGCGACCGAAGAGGATGAAGTGGCCTTGTGCGGGATGGCCGTGAAAACAGCCGCCGGGAAGATTTTGCTCGACGTTGAGCCGTGCCTGTAGCTGTCCTCCGAGTGGGCGGCTGCTAATGGCAAAATAGGTTGCATCGTCCTGCCATGAGGTCCGGGCCAAGACCATGCCAAGATCATCAAATCGGCTCATGAGCGGCGCCGCTTCTTGCGGGGCATGGGAGGGCAGGTCCTCATCCAGCCAGAGCAAGTTGAACGCGTCGGAGCAGGGCCCCTGGTTCAGGGCTTCGGCCATGCCCATGGCGACGGGATCGCTGTAGCGCTTGGCGCCCCAGAGCAGGAGCTTGGTCGCTGGCGGTTCGGCGTCACGTCCGACATCCTCAAAGGCGGCGGTCAACTTGAGGCCGGGGAACATATGCTGCGCTCGCCACTCGGTCTGGCGGCGGAAGAAGTCGTCGCCGGCCGGTATGTGCAGGCCGCTGCAGTGCTCATAGATATCCGTGAACATAAAGAGTCTCGGTATTGCGAAGCCCCAGTAGCCCGGGCCCTCATGCCAGCCGCCGTCGGGAGAGGCGCTCAAGGCCACACGTTCCAGACGGTCCAGGCCCCAGGCCAGCCACTGCTCGGCCTCCGGGACGTCTTCATAGATTGCCGCCGCGCCCAGAGAAAGCGCCATGTTGGCGAACCAGCACCTGTGCGCCTGGAAACATCCACCGCTGCCGTCACGGCCCTCCATTGAGAGCGGCAGGATTCCCTCGCATTGTCGCACGATGGTGCCACGTACCCCTTTGCGCAGTTCGTCCGACATATAGGGGTACATCCAGTCGTAGGTCAGGCCCAGCCCTTCCATCATGTATCCGGAGTCGAGTCTGGCTCCAACGAAACCGTACGTGGTTACCATCTCAAGCCATTCCAGGATTCCCGCGAGGCGTTCGTCGGTGGGTTCGAGCAAATAAGCGAGGGCCTGATCCTTGAGCGCGATCCAGCCCATGCCGTTGCGTGCGCCCTCGCCGGTTTGGAAGGGCGGCGGCTTTTCGGTCAGGGGCGGGGGAAGCTTGTAGAAGAGACCGACGCGCGGGTTGTCGAGACGCGCGCGCAGCGTGTCCAGCTCACCCTCAGTGACGTAGAGTCGTGGATGCTTCCCGAGCAAGTCTTCGCGCATGGGCGGGTGATTGACCTTCACCGATCTGCGTTCGATTCGCAGGCCGTCGATGACGCTACCGGGCTCTCCGGTAGGCTTGAGCACGAACTCGTATTCGCGGGATTCCGAGATGTGGAATGCCGTTGACGGGACCATGAGCGGTTTGCCCATCAGGCCGATCGGAAAGGCAACGGGTTCACCGTCGATGAGCAGTTGAAACGTGCCAGTTCTCTCTCTGTCTGGACCGTGGCCCGGCAGCAGGAAGGCGTAGGCGCCGCGAGACAGCTTTGCCGTGAAACGCAAGGAGAAGCCGTCCTGGGTCACGGCCACTGTGCGGCCATCTCGCGCTTCGAACGTCATGCCGGAACCGTACTGTTCAAGCTCGCCGGCATCGGCTTCGAAAACCGGCTCCGATTCGAGTGTGGTTTTCTTGAGAAGGCACGATACATTCACTCCGGAAAAGGGGGCGCTCGGTAGATCATTGTTCTGGCTGGCATTACGCATAGTAGGAGTTTCTGTTTGGGTTGATGGATGGGTAAGCATGATAGAGGGATAGCGCAGCGTATGTCCAGCCGTCGAGACCGGGATAGTTCACCTTTCGCCTGGCAAGCAGGATGGAGGCCAGAGGTCAGGCAGTGAGGCACGATGCTTGGGTTATACGGACAAAAGACGAAAGCGCGACCGGAAATCAGCAACAAACAAGTTTGCTGACTTTTGAGGGATGATAGAGCATATTCGTTGACATGCTTTTTCGAACCCCCTTTTCAGTCAAGCCCCTCGCATTAGGCCTCGTCTGCCTACTCCAACTCACACTGCGAAACACTCCGCATGCCGCGGAACTACCGTCGGTTGGCCCCAAGAAGGGCTCCCTCGTCATCTGCGGCGGCGGCACCACCACGCCCATCCTACAACGTTTCCTCGAACTGGCTGGCGGCAAGGATGCGCCTCTGGTGATTATCCCCACGGCCCTCGGAGCAGATGCGTCCTTCGCCACCCGCCTCTTCAAAGACCTAGGGGCGACCGATATCACTGTCCTTCACACCACAGACCCCAAGGTTGCCAATACCGATGACTTCGTCGAACCACTGAAAAGCGCAAAAGCACTCTGGTGGGGCGGCGGCCGACAATGGCGACTCGTCGACGCCTACCAAGGAACGAAGGTTGAAAAGCTGGCCTGGGAAATTCTCGAACGCGGCGGCGTGATCGGTGGCGACTCCGCAGGCGCCACCATCCAAGGCTCCTACCTGTCTCGCGGGGACACAAAAAACAATCAGATCATGACCGGCGACCACGAGGTCGGTTTCGGTTACTTAAAGAATACCGCCATCGATCAACATCAACTCGCTCGCAATCGGCACTTCGATATGTACGCGATCAAAAAGAAACACCCCGAGCTGCTCGGCATCGGTCTCGATGAACGTACAGCCATCATCGTGCAGGGCGACCGCTTTTCCGTCATGGGCAAGGGCTACGTCAGTATCTACGACGGAACCTTCTGGTCTCGCGAAGGGACACGACTCAAGGTGCTCCCCGAGAAAGAAGCCCTGTTCTACTTCCTCCGCCCCGGAGACCGTTATGACCTTAAAAATCGTAGAGTCATCCCCATCAACGGCCGCTAAGCGCGTCACCGTCGAACACGATGACCAGAGAAG
>JAPKCZ010000141.1 GCA_028822745.1 Kiritimatiellia bacterium
CATGGAGAGGCCCTTGAAATAGTGATGCCCGTTGCGTTCGACGTGCTCGATCCCAAAGGCGGCCATCACGGCCAGATCCTGTAACAGCGCCACTGGCCCGACATTTGCTAGGTCTTCTCCGCTGAGAATGTAATCGCCCGCCGGATCCTCCCGACGGCGATGCTCCAACAGGCAGGCATTCGCGATGCCCTTCACGATGCCTTTGCAATTCTTGTGACTCGTGCCCGCGTAGCCGAGATCCAGGGCCCGCGGCAGCGAGGTGAGATCCGCTTCCGATTCATCGATGATCATCAGTGGCGCTTCCGGCCAGGCCGACAAGGCCTCCCGCACCTCTTCCTCGAGCGCGCGATCGCGATGGAGGGGCTGCTCCACGAAGAGAAGGTGATTCAACAGGTCACGGATCGCCTCGTCCTCGTGATAAACCTTCCAGTGCTTCGTAAAGGCCGCGATGTCTGAGAACTGCTCGTTGCCATCAAGGGTCAGTTTGTAGTCCGGGCTCGCGCAGCGCACAAAGACCGCCTGCAACTCGCGCAAGCGCGCCACATCTTTCTCAAGATCGCCGCAGAGCTTCACCTTAAAGTAATCCAGCCCGTAAGCGGCGATGCATTCCTCCAACGTATACGGCAAGCCATCGCGGGGTGCATCCTCGTGGCCTCCCTCGCTCAGTGGATCCCCAAGTCCTACTGTATGCCGCGCCGTTATCCGCTCCAGCGAGATCTCCGGCAAGAAATCAGCAGGTTCTTTTCCCGCCAACTCCGCCCGCAAATCCCCCAACTCGATGCCAAATACATTACTCCGGAGCGCCTCGCCAAAGCAGGTTTCAAGTGTCCGGCACACGCCATCAATCACGGCCCGCTCCATCAGGCTGACCCCTAAATTCGCCAACAGCGGTGGCACGTCATTCGCCTTCGCCCAGGCAGCCTGCTGATGATAAAGCTGCTTCCACAGTTCGAAAAATGTCCCGGACAAGCTACCCTCGACGAGCGACCCCGCGTTCAGGATCGTCTCCAACATCAGCGGCAGATCTTCTTCGAAAGTCGTGGCGGGATTTTTCGTGAACCATTTCGGCGGCAACCCTTCCGAGCTCAGCCCGGTCATGGCCTTCCCATCACACTCGCCCAGCACGGTCACAAACAGATGAGGCAAAGTCGTCATCGCCGCGATGCCGTATTTAAAGGGAAACCGCGTCTCCATCGGAAGCACGTTGAAACGCACTTCCCGAACCGTGATCACAGCGTGTTCACCCACCTTCATGTTGGAAATATTCACTGCGGCGCTTCCAGATCAGCGCGAAAGGCCTCGCGCAGGCTCGCATCCGGTTTCTGTGTATACGTGCTGACCACCGCAAAGAATAGCACGTTCACCACGATCCCGCATAATCCGACATCGAGGAAAGTCTTCAGCGTGCCCGTTGCGCCGACCACAATTGTGTCCGCGCCGAACATAAGCGTGCCGAGGGGAGGAAAGAGACAAACCGTCAACACCCCTGCCACCATGCCGGCAATGGCCCCAGCCTTTGACCCTCTTCGCAGAAACAATAGATCGACCGTGACGGGCAGCAACTGCGCAGAAAACGCCATCGCGAGAAAAAAGAACGCCGTGAGCGTTGCCAGCAGGCTGGAAGCGTTACCCCAATGACTGAGCACCACCGCCCCAAGCGTCGCCACAATGATCACCCCCCTCCCGAACCAGGTTCGCTCGTTCTCACTCGAGCGGGGTCGAGCCTGATGATAAATGTCCCGCGTGACCACCGCACTGAGGGCGTGCAGGTTGGAGTCGGCGGTGGACATCGAGGCCGCCATCACCGCCACGAGAATTAAGGACACCAGGACGATACCCGGGGCCCCGAACATCGCCGGGAACTGATCCTGAATGACGCGAATCACAACGTCGTCTGGCTTTGACATGCCCGCCGGAAGCGCCCCCTCCACTATCGGATACAGGGCGCGCCCCCCGAGGCCGACCAGGAACACGCCGAAGATGAAACAGAGCGGCAGAATACTACCGAACGCGATCGACGTCTGCCGCAGGATCCGGGAACTACGCGCGGCATAGAAACGCATCCACTGCGCCGGCTGCACAATACTCGCCAGAGACGCAAACGCACAGAAGGTGAGCGCCTGCCAGACGTTGAAGCGCTGCGGCGGCTCCGGCATGGTGAGCAGATTCCCGTCGAGTTTGGAGACCGCCAGAAAGTAACCACTTGGCCCCCCAAGCGCACTCATGATCGCAAATCCGGAGAGCAACATCGCCGAAAGCAGCAGCAGACCTTGCAACACATCGGTCCAAGCCACCGAGCGCATTCCTCCTACGATCACATAGAGCATCGTCACCAGAGCCAAGGCGCCCACGCCGGCGTCCTCAATGGTCAGTTCCATGCCCATCAAGGAAATCGGCGGTGCATTCGGGAAGAGACCCATAGCTAGAATTCCCCCGGCTTTGACCTGTATGACAACGTAGGGAATGACGTAGAGCGCGCCGATGAGGGCCACGGCTCCCCGAATCCACGGCGACTCACCATAGTAATCCGCAATCATGTCCGCCGGCGTAATGTAGCCCCGCTTCTTTCCAATACGTCGAATCCTGTTGCCGATCATGTAGATGGCCATGGCGGCCACCGGCAGATTCAAGGCATAGAGCATTGGAGCGATTCCGTCGCTATAGACCCAACCCGGAAAAGTCAAAATGGCAAAGCCCGAAAAGTAGGTCGCCATGATGGTGAGCGATGTCACCAACACTCCCTGCCCCCGGTTGGAGAGATAGTAGTCCTCTTCAGCATGAGCAGCCTTCCTGCTCTTCAGCATGCTGATCAGTCCGAGTGCCAGAAGCAGCACGAGGTAGAGTCCCAAAATGATGTGTGGCGCGTATTCCATCAGTCCTCGTCCTTCCACATCGTTCGAGCCGCGACCACCACACATCCCGCCATCACCAGAAACCAGAAGACCACCCACACATAGAGGACTGGCACGCCCATGAGGAAGTTCGGCTGATCGGCAGTACCATCGAACAGCCTAGCCCCCGGTCCCGGACCGAGGATCAACGCCACCAGAAAGACCACGGCGATCACTTTGCCAATGGGACGAGTGGGATTTGGGGGGGCTTCACTCATGATTCTGTGAGTATCTCAATTCAGCGGTGATTTCCAGTGAAACCACGACAAGTATGAGAATCTCCATGGTGTTCCTTTCTAAGCCTAACGACCCGGGAGCCCCGACGGCTATCGTCCCAGGAAACGATTCCGGCCGGCGACAAGCGCCTCCAGTTTACGATCCGCGATGGAGCGCTTCAGCATCCAGAAGCCGCAATCCGGATGGACCCAGCGTACCCGCCCGGAACCAAGTGCCTTGACCGCGGTCTCGATCCGCGAGGCGACCTCATCGGCCGTTTCGACGTGGTTGACCTTGATGTCGATCACACCAATGCCGATCGCGATGTGATCGCCGACGTCTTTCAGCGCTTCCAGATCGGAGTCCGGGCGATGCGCCAGCTCCAGAACGACATGATCGGCATGGAGACCGTCGAGAAACTCAATCAAGGGCTTCCACGCCCCGGACTGGATCGTCTGACCGCCGTAGTTGCCGAAACAGAAGTGCACCGCCTTCTCGACCGTGACCTTGTCCAGGATGCGGTTGATGGCCGCCTGCGCCAGGGGCGCGTTCTCGGGGCTGCCGGGCACATTGGCCTCGTCGATCTGTACGCAGGTGCATGGCAGGTCGGCCACCTGCTCCGCCAGGGCATCCGCGATGGCCAGCGTGAGCGATTCGAGATCCGGGTAGTAATTGTCGAGCAGTGTGCGGGCCAGCATGTAAGGACTGGTCAGTGTAAACTTCATGGGTCCATCGGCAATGGCTGATGATCGCGCGCAGGCTTCAAACAAGTCGAGTGTGCCCTCACCGATATCGTCAACAACAACGGCGGCGGGTTTCCGACGAAAGCCCATTTCCTGCTTGGCCCGAAAAGCAGCCCCGTCGCGACAACCGACCTCAGAACGGATTCCACCCAATCGGTGCACGAAATATTCGATCATACCGTTCGTGTCCGGGTGGCTCGGGTCAAACCGGTACAGCTCGCCGTCCGTCGGCAAATCAATGCCGGCGCGTTTTTGGGTATTGATCACGACCGAAGTGGCATCAATGACGGCCTGTTCGCTCGGCAACGCCGCCAGCCAATCAATGGGCGAGTAAGACCCTACAGTGGTAGTCAAAATTTCGTGCGTGCTCATATTCTTCTATCCCTTCGGTGATAACAGGGAAGGCGTTAGGCGCTAGCGACCAGAGTTTCTCGCCCTGCTAATCCCTAATGCCTAGCCCCTAGTCCCTTCGGCGAACGCGGAGTGCTCATGACTGATTTTCGATACGTTGGCAACTTTCGCAGACATCGCCGAATCCGTCTTTGCAGCTCGGGCACTACTAACTTGCAATTCGGGCAATTCACGTCATACAGTATCTTTCAGAGCCCACCTTTCAGCCGGACAACTATGGCGACAAGACAACACAAAGCGCTTTCCGTCAAGATGCCAGAGTCGGGCGTCCTGTTTGCGGAAAGCATACATGCCCCTGACTTTTCTGCTGACGTTCGTTCCGACCCCTTTCACAAGATCCTCTACGTGCTTGACGGTGAGGCATCATACAGTGAAACGCATCCCCGCCACACATACACACTGCCAGCAGGCTCTTTCGTTCCCGTGCCTGCCGAAATCCGTCACTGTTGCCAGGACATAAGTGCCACCACCATTCTGCTGCTCTGCATGTCCAACCCGTTTGTCGAGAAGGACGCAGATGTGCACGCACTCTGGCAGCAGCTCTACAAACGGTTTGGCAGGGGTGCACACGCGGAGACCTTTATCACAGTACAACTGGACAAGATCTGGCGCGGGTCTATTGCAGAACAGGCAAATAGAGACATCGGCCACCGCACGGCGATTCGCATGGGTGCGCTGCAAATTCTTACACTGCTCGCCCGCCTGCCGCCGACCTGCCAGGACAACAGTGCAGAGGAAAAGATCTTACAGTTGTTGAAACATCTCGAAAGCAGCTTCTTCGATGAGTGGGATCTCGATCGCGCTGCAAGCGTGACCCATTTATCAAGACGATCCTTCTCTGCCGCTTTCAAGCAGGTGACGGGTAAAACGTTCCTGCAGATGCTGACGCACCTTCGTCTCGAACATTGCAGGAAGCGACTCAAACAGCCCAGCCCCAATATCGCCGGCATTGCCTTCTCCGCAGGCTTCAATGATCTCTCGCATTTTTACCGGGTGTTCAAATCACACTCAAACATGACGCCAAAACAATGGGCGCAAGGATAACATCATAGTGAAAACCACATCAGCACTCCCCGTCGGGACACGCCTGGATGAGTACCGTCAATTTCAAGACGATCAGACTGGCGCATGCATTCACCAGCTCAGCCAGCATGACTCGATCAATCACAGCCTCTTCTTCCTGAGTTCCTCATTTCGTCCTGGGCACCCCAACCAGGTGGTCTGGATCACCCATCGCGACGGCTTCCCGCAGGTATGCCTGTTTGACTTTGCAACAAAACAGTCGCAGGTGCTGACCGAACGGGAAGATGCCCAGGCCTTCAGTGGCTCGTTCAGCCACGACGGCGTTTACTTGTACTACAGCACGACCGCTTGTGAAATCCGCCAACTTCGCATCGACACCCTTGACGACGAATCCATCGTCACAATGCCGAATCATCATCTTGGCGAATGTTCGCTGAACGGCGACGACACCCACATCGTGACCGCCGCCAAGCATGGTGACACGCACGCCGTCATCGTGGTCGACATCCAGGCTCGGCAGGCCAGGGTCATCCATGAAGCAGATTTCAAAATCATCCACCCCCAGTTTCATCCATCGAACCCCAGCCTGATCGAATACGCCGGCGACCCGTCCCCGCGCCTGTGGACGATCGAACGGGACGGCACCAACAACCAGAACCTCTACCCCAGCACGGACAAGGAGTTCTTTGTGCATGAAAGCTTCCTGGGCGGGAGCGACGATCTGATCTTTGCCATCTGGCCCTATCGACTCTGCCGGCTGAACATTCATGAAAAGAAGATACACACCATTGTCG
>JAPKCZ010000142.1 GCA_028822745.1 Kiritimatiellia bacterium
CGACGATTTTCGAGATCTCTATCTTCAAAGGGTCCGCCAATATTTGGATGACGTGCGCATCGGGTGCGCGAACGAAGGGGCCAATTATATATTGGTCGATACGTCCACTGACCTGCATGACGCATTACTCAAGAGGGCAACAAGCTGATGACCATAGGTGCTATACTGTTTTTAGGATTGTTGCCTCTGGCTGCGACTCCCGTCGTGTTCCATTTATTGGTACGCCGAAATCGCAAGACGATCATGTTTTCGACCCACATGTTCTTCACTAGCATGCAACCGCATCTGTCGTTCCATCGTAAGTTCAGGGAACGGCTGCTTCTGGCGGCAAGAACCCTGCTGCTCCTCTTCCTTCTGCTCGCCCTGGCGCGTCTGGCGTTTCCGGGCATGGGCAGTTTTCTGGGATTGACCGGGAAACAGGCGGTTGTGGTGGTGATCGATAACTCCAGCTCCATGGTGGGGCCGGTCGAAGGCGCGGATCGCTCCAAGCTGAGTGTTGCCCTTGAGGGTGCGCGTGCCCTGCTGAAGAATATGGATTCGGACGGATTTGGTGCGGTGGTTTTGATGGTGCCGGACCCGGCCGCCGCCCGATTTGGCGGAATCACTTCCGACAAGGACACCTTGCTGAGTTTTCTCGAGTCGATTCGAGCCACGGATGCGACGGGCAACACGGCCAAAGCGCTGCAGCGCGCCATGGCGCTGTTGAAGGATGCATCTAGCGGTGGCGGCGGCGCGCTGCACGTCTTCAGCGACATGCAGGAAGCCGAATGGAATGTCCCGGCCGCCGAGACGGATGATGCGCCAGAAAATGTCACCGTTTTTGTGCATCGCGTGCCCAGCGCCGAATACGCGTTGCCGAATATTTGTCCAGTGCAGGCCGAACTGTCATCGCGCAGAATCCTGCCCAATCAGCCCTATGCTCTGGAAATTCTGCTTCGGAATGATGGTGGCCAGGGCCTTGATGTGCGTCTCAATCGCAAGGACTCTGAGCATAGTGTGGCGAATTTCGTTAATGTGGAGATGGCTGCCAACGCCCAAAGGCTGGTTAAGGTGCCTGTCCAGCCGAAGACCGCGGGCCGCCATTGGGTCAAGGTCTGGTTGGAAGGGGATGCTTTCGAGGGCGATAACCAGATTTTTGTTCCTTATGTTTGTGAGGAAAAGGGCGATATCGTCTTTGTGGGTGATCCCGCAGACAACACCTTCGGCCTGTTGCCGAGGGCCTTCTCGCCGGCCGGCGATGGCAGTTTGACATCACTGGTGCCGAGCTACGTGGCCCCGAGCAAACTGACGAGCCGTCTGCAGCAGAATCCGTTACTGGTGGTCTTGACCTGGGCGGCGGCGGCGGCGCTGGACACGTCAACGAGCGCCGTGCTGGATCAATACACGCAACAGGGCGGAAACCTTCTGGTGTTGCCGGCCGTCGATGCCACTCAAGCCGCAGGCAAGGCCCCGAGCTGGCTGGCTGGCGGACAGAAGCCGTTGGTCTCGCTGCCAGAGAGTGTGCCCTTGCGCGTTTCTGGATCGAAGTCGCCATTCTGGTCCGACCTGCGCGATCTCAATGGACGCGTTCATATCGGCACAGCGTTTACCGAGAAGTACATTCCGCTCTCATTTGCACAGGACGCCGGTTACGTAGCCTTGCTGTCTGCCGGTGACGGCGATGACCTGTTGGCGCTGCGTAAACACGGCCAGGGTCAGATTGTGCTGAGCGGCTTGGCTTTTGGCCACAGCCGGGACTGGAGCACGCTGCCGCGGCTGCGCACCTTCCTGGTGATGACCCAGCCGATCGCTCTGGGCGCCGTGACCACCTTGATCAACGGGTCCGCTTCCATTGTCGCCGGACAGGCTCCGCGTTTGGTGCCAGGGGAAGGGAACGACATGTCGATCATCACCCTGTTGGGGGACCAAGTCGAGTGGTCCGGCCCCAGGGACCAGGCGCCGCTATTGGTGCGTGGCGGTGCTTACATCGTATCCCTGGGCGAACGCGAGACCAGTCTGACGGTGATGCCGTCTGATAAGGAAGGGTCCGCCGCCTTTATCGAAGACGACAAGATCCCCGCCCTCGACCGCATGCAGAGCCAGGTCAGTACGCTCTCCGACGAAGACAATTTTCGTAAGAGCCTGAATGCATCGCTGGCGGGGACTGGCCTGTGTTTGCCGTTCTTGTTGCTGGCGTTTATTTTCCTGCTTGTCGAGGGCTTGCTAAGCGCTCCGCCAAGCAAATGGAAAGACAGCGATAAGGATAATTCTGACAACAAAACCGGTGCCGCAAGGACTGCGGGCTCCGATGTGGAGACTTCGTGATGATCGGCATGCTTATTTGGAAACCACATCTTGGCACCTTGGCCAACAGTTTAGTGGTGTTGTTGGTGATGGGCTGGTTAGTCTTCTTGTGGTCTCGCTATCGGACGCGCTACACGGTCAGAAAGGCCCTGCTGCTACTGGCGCCGAAACTTCTGTGTACCTTGCTCGTGCTCATGGCGTTGATGGATCCGGTCCTGCGGGAGGTGAGCCCCGATAATGATCTGAAAATCGCCGTGATCAATGATATCTCCACATCCATGGGTGTGGCGGACGACACGTCCGGTGCCAGAGCCAAGCGCGCCGGAAAGATCGCCAACAAGATTGAGCGAAAACTGGGCGGCATGGCCAGTGTGGAGGTCTCTCGCTTTGATGTCGACCTGCTCAAGCCGGACGATAAACCGGCGGAGGGTACACGCCAGACGGACTTGGGCCGCACGATTGTGTCGCTCTCGGAACTTGGAAATCTGTCTGACTGTAAGGCTGTCGTCATACTGACCGATGGCGGTGACGAGGCGGTTCGCAGCGAGCGCCTGCCTCCGATGCCCATCTTTATCGTCGGCGTCGGGACGGAACCGTCAACCTGGGATGACCTGGAAATCGGCAACGCGGATATCCCTGAAGAGGTCGAGTTGGACACGCCCTTCAAGGTTAGCGCGGATATTGTCGTGCACAGCGCTTCGGAAGCGTTTGCCACAAAGCTAAAGACGGTTGAGGTGCAAATTGAGAAACAGGTCGACGGTGTATACCAGCCCGTGACGAGCGAAACGGTTGATCCTCGCCAGGACAATGGGCATGTGACCTTTGACCTCCCGGCCGAGGCGAAGGAGGGTCCACATCAATACCGTCTATCGATCAAGAGCGTTCCCGGCGAAATGACCGACCTGAACAATCAGCGTGAATTTGTCGTCGATGTCCGCGCGAAGAGTATCAACGTGCTGCTGTATGGCAACCTGCTGGATTGGGATTTCGCCATGGTCAGAAAGGAACTTTCCGCTGATTCGACGATCAACCTGACGTCGGTTTACCGCAAGAACGCCGATGTGTTTATCGTCGACGGTGCGCGACAGGATGGCGACGCGGTGCTCAGCCAAGGCTTACCCACGGATGAGAAGGCCCTGGGCCTGTATACCATCATTATCATGGGCTCCTTTCCTGCAAATCTTGTCAAGCAGAAGTCTTTAGTTGCGTTGAAGCAGTATGTGGAAGACGGCGGCAACCTGGTGTTGCTTGGCGGGGCCAATTCATTTGGCAAGGGCGGTTATTACCAGACCGCAATGGCGCCCCTGATGCCATGGAAACCGAGCCGCATGCCGGGCATTGTTTCCGGAGAGTATCCCGTTATCATGCCACCGGAAGCGGATGGCCATGGTTTGTCGGCTGCGACGGCTGCGATTATGAACGGCGTGAGCTCCTCGTTTCTCTCGTCTATCAACAATGTGGGTGAGCAACGCAGCCTCGCCCTGAGTTTGATGAATGCATCGGTCGGCAACCGGATCGTGCCCGTTGTGGCCCTGCAACCCTATGGCAAGGGCCAGACGCTGGGTATAGCCACCGATACGCTATGGCGTTGGGCACGTATGGATGGTGAAATCTCCAGCGCGTTTCATCAGTTTTGGCGAGATACGATTCGCTATTTGTCCGGCGAGTTTGAAGACGGCCGATTTCTGACCGTGAAATGGGATCGAAAACGTTATCGCGCCAGTGAGCAAGCGCTGGGCGACGTCATGGTCGTGGGGCGTTATGCCGAGGGTGCGATCCGCTTGAAGGGCACCCTTGAGGTTGCGGGCGAAACGTCGGAACTGCCCATTGTGCTCAAATCGCTCAGTGATTTTCAGACCCAGGTCTTCTTCCCCAAACCCGGGGATTACAAAGTCACCTTGGAAGCGACCCTGGCGGGCGAGCCGCTGGATAGCTATGAGCGTATTATCCGTGTCGGATCGAGCGTTAGCGAGGGTTCCGACCTCACGGTGGATCATGCCTACCTCGAAAGCCTGGCCACGCGCAGTGGCGGCACGTATGCCCGCGAAGACGATACGGATGGGCTCCTGAAACGCCTGGATGCGCTGCTCGAGACGAGTGGCAAGCTGCAGGACACCCCTGTGGTACGGATGGCGCCGCTGTTTAACGTGTTGCCAGCCTACATTATCATCCTGATGGCGATTCTGTTGTGGGAGTGGATTCTGCGCAGGCGCATGAATATTGTTTAAGAGAGCAAGAACGATGTTTAAGAAAGTAAGAACGATGAACCGCGAATGGACGCGAATGAACGCTAATAGCGAGCTGGACCATTCGCGTGCATTCGCGTGTATTGGCGGTTCTCTTACGCTTGTCCTACTCGCCTTTTGCATTCTGCTACCGCTCGACCTGCACGCGGCGACAGCCAAGAAGAAGCTCAAGCGCAATGCCATTGTGGCCATGTCTGACGGCACGCAGCTCGATGGGATCGTACAGTTGGCTAGAGGCAAGGACTTTGTGCTTACGCCAGTGGGCGATAAGTCCGATACCGTCAACTCCGTCACGCTGAGGAACACCCGCCATCAGGTCCGTACGTTCAATCTGAATATAGTCAAAGAAATGACGTTCTCGAACCTGAGCGAGAAGTACGCCCAGAAGTTTAAGATAGACGGTGCCTCCAATGTCTTGGACTTCAAAAAGGTGAGGTTTGGGAAGGACTACCCGATCATCAGGCAAAAATGTACCGTGACCTTCAATAGTGGAGAGATCGTAACCGGCGTTCTCTTCACGCGTGCCCTGTATGTGACGGAGGTGGATCTCAAAACGGGTTTCCACGGGGATACCACAAAGGTGATCGTTGCCTCGAAATATACAGGGAAGCCGGGGATGTCGTATGACGATGTCGTGCGCATCGAGCATATCCAGTTTCTCGATGAGGGCGAGCAGTTTGCGCGCAGCATGCCGATAGATTTCCGCTCGTTCGACTTTGATTCGATCCCTACCAACAAGGTAAAGATCACGGTATGGGGGGATACAGACTTCCTCTCCGACGGGGTTTACACCCGACAGGAGTTTGAAAAGGTAAATAAGCGTGTGCTCAGTGAAGGGGGTAAGCCGGGGGAGTGCGTCCCTTACCGTGTAGGCATGCGCGGGCTGACGATGGATACATTATCGAAGGTTGAGGTCAAGAGGGCTAACGATGGCACGATCAGGGTTCATTCAACCCTCGGTGAGAATGTGTTTCTGGCAGCGGAAGTCAACGGCATGTGGGTCGCGGGTTGGCCGGCCGAGGGCACGCTGCGTACCAAACTGTTCAAGTCGGTCGAGAAGCAATTCTTGAAAGTGCAGGATTACTACACCGAAAAGAAGCTCTTGGGCATTATCTCGAAGAAGAACGGTAAGGATATTACCGCCCTTGTGTCGCTACGCCGTGCCATTCCAGATCCTGCGGCAGCCCTGGAGTGGGCCATAGCCACTGCCTGGGGGGCGGGGGCAAATTTTGAGATGGCGGCGGACGGAAAATTGGCGGAGTTCTACCGCTTGAGTATCTGGCGATTTACGCGTGACCCTAAGACAGAAAGAATGGCACTGGTGGATCGCGGCACGTTTGATCGCGTCAGGCTAGACATCGAAGACAAGACACCTGAGATGGGGGTATTGCCATCGTTGTGGCCGGTTGTCATGAAGGACAACACGTTGATTGTCGGGGGGAGTGATCAGTCATCAGTGAGCAGTCATCAGTAATCAGTAATCAGTGAGCAGTCATCAGTAATCAGTAATCAGTGAGCAGTAATCAGTGAGCAGTAATCAGTGA
>JAPKCZ010000143.1 GCA_028822745.1 Kiritimatiellia bacterium
CCCGAGTGCTTCGGACAGAAGTCCTTGCCCCCGAAAGGATTGGATGGTCTTTCCATCGGCGACGGAGATTCCGGCACCTTCCTGTCCGCGATGCTGAATCGAAAACAGCCCGCGATAAATCAATGCGGCAGGATCTTCGATTCCATAAACGCCGAAAAGGCCACACTCTTCCTTCGGGTGGTCGTCGAAAACATCAGTTTTCATCAAGCATAGTCTCGTTTTTATGCGGCACATGCGTACATCGAACACACCACCGCAGTGTAATGAATCGAATCAAACGCGATAGCTCCTGACGGTAATCAAAGTGCCACTGCCAAATCAAGAAAGAAGGACACGCGAGACAATAAATTCGGCGAATTTAGCAAATATTCATGTGGTTCTTCATGGATTAACTTAATCCTGCTCCTTTTCCGGTGGAGCGTGCTTGGGGGGACGATCGCGATCGCTGCTTTTCAGTCCAAGGCGTTCCCACAAGTCTTTGGAGAAATTGACGGGATACCAATGCGGTGACGTCGTCGGCCCGACCACACGAAATTCGAGCAGTTTGCTGAGGATGAACGTAGGCAATCGTACAATCTTTGCCACAAGCGTATGGGCTCTGAAGAAGGTCAATTCCACCGCGAAATCCAGTTCACGATCGAAATCACACTGCCCTTTGCCCAACAGACTGAGCACATCGCCTTCAACCCTGACCTCATCGAATTGAATACGTTCATTGGAAACACGATAACTTGCGGAGGCATCCGTCTGACTAAGCAGCAGATCAACACCCGGCAACGCCTTGCCCATATACTTCGTTAATCCACCAAACACAGGCAAACGAAGGAGTTGCCCCCCGGAAATGCGAAGATCGCCATTTCCTGCCCAAGAATGGCGGTTTGCGGCGCCTGTCACGCCCACCAGATGTAAATGCCCTTTCATATCCCCGCTGAAGGCATGTGCATCCTCGCCAATCAATCGATCAGCAAAGGTCTTTAAATCGACGCCTCGCCAGTCGCCCGAAAAGAATGCCGACGTCACGTCGGAGTCGGCGGGCTTCGCCAGATAGCCATCACCCTCGAGGACACCGCCGCAGAAGAGGGCGCGCATATCGTCAAAGCTATCCACAAACCCATGACGCGACCACGCGAACGACACATTCGAGAGCTGGATTTTCCCGGTATCAATCGACCCTAAATCCACTTCCGCAGAAATCCGGCTAAGCGCAGGCGTATTTATGTCATGCAATCCTTTGACGTTCACGCGGTACGGGACCTCAAAAAGAACATTCGTCGAAACGAGGTTGGTCATCACGCCAACAATTCCCACCAGCGCGTGAGGGTCGAGGCCTGACGACAAATCAAATTCCAATGCACGTTTCCCGTCCGAACCATCAAACGTCAAGCCACCAAAGGCGAGTCCCTCTTCGCGCACGACCAAGAGCGGGTTGACCTCGAAGATTCGCACGGTTGGGCCAATCTGAAAATCGTAGGTGCAGTCAGCACGCAACACGTCAACGCCGTTATACGTGCCCTCCTCCATCCAGAAGCGCCCATTCGCCATCCACGTCTTCTTGTCCTCTCCGCCGCGATAGAATTTCACCGTGCAGCGCGGTTCGGACGCCTTGAACCCAAAGCGCGAAATTAATTCGGGCGTGAAAAGCATTCCCCAGTCCCTGAACGGCCCGACCAACAGATGCGGATTGCCTTCAATTGTGATTTCGCCGGAATAAACGTTGTCCGCGCGGCTATACCAAATATCACCATCCAGATGCAGCAAGGCACCGTCGTCGTTGTGCAGTGTGGCGGTCAGTTCGGTCAACGAAACACCATCTGCGTTGTGCTGGTAACGTGCACGAAGCTCACGGACGTTCAAACTCCCGATCTCCGCCTTCTGCAAATGAATATTAATATCTAATTCTGTATACGCCCCCTCTTTCGCGTGTGAACCACCGCCGATAAGTGTTGGGCGAACGACGACATTCTCTAGATAGATCGATGGAACGATCGATTCGTCACGGATTTTTGCAAGTGGATCAATCTTGAAGAAAACGCGCTCCGCTTCAACGACAGGTTGACCAATCTGCCCATAAGTAAAGACACGCAAACCCTTCACATCAAGCGCACGCAACACATGGCAGTGCAACGTATCAACGTCGAAGGAAAGATCGCCCTTGGAGAAGCGGCGCAGCATGTTGTTTTTTAGCCATTGCGGCATACCAGCAAGATCGAGGTACGCGACGATTGCCAAAAAGCACAGAACGATAGACGCCAGGATGAGGCGTATGCGCATGCATGTGCGACTATTTAACATTTCAAATCCTTACTCGGGGTCCACGACGGCGGCGCCAGGAGGCGCGGAGCGCAACAAGTCACGGGTAAGCGTTGCGGTCACATCATGTGAGAGAGCGAAGACCACATCCAGCCCCTGAACCGTTGTGAAGACACCATCGGTGCGCGAGCGAAACCCGAAAAGCAATGATTTCTGAATGCCTTGATCCCCACGCAAGCCCAGCGTCAATTGCGTCGTCGATCGATCCAAACCAAAAGGGACTAGCGAATCAGGTGTCATGGCCTCAATGCGAACCGCACGCAGATCCGAAACGCTGAGCAAGACATCATTTATTGCGGCGAGATCAACGCTGTTTGATGGCGTTGTACTCAACCATTCCTCTGTCTCAACGCGACTGACGGTTTGCGTTTGCCCATTTCGAATAAGTGAAATTCGATGAATGTCCTCGGCGACAATAGCGAGCACTTCGCGATTGCGATAGTTTAGCGGATCAGCAGGATTGTCTGGCAACGTTCGAATGAGACGCGAGTCGATCACAGCGAAACCGGCGGCCTCTGAGGATTCAACGAAAACATGATCAATGCCCTGCGCAGGTGCGCCCAAAACAACTCGGTCGTGATCGTCGAAGCGCGAAACGGGCTCAGCGTCGGCGCTGGCGTCAGCGGTCGCGATCTCAGCCTCAGCCTGAAGCTTCAATTTGCCGAGAGTAATAACGCACCAGGGCGTCTCCAGTGCTGTTGCGACAGCGTTTGTGTCGGCGGGTTCCACGAACGCCTGCACGCGCCACTGATCCAGTGCTTCCAGAAGGCTATCAACAGCGCGCCGATCGGCTTTCCATTCGACCGGCTGGAGAATCGACCACGCGCGATCAGGACTGCGCTCCATGACCAGACGTTGTTCTCCGCGGAGAATCGAAATCTGATCGACCTGGTCGGGCGCGAGGCCGACAACACGCCGACTTTGTAAGTCGTCAACGCTTACCGATAGAGCGTCAAGTACGTTCGTTGACACGGCATAGATTGAAGGGACATCACGACGTGTGGCATAGACCTCGCCGGGATGTGCCACTGCGTCTTTACCAATGGTGAGCATCTGACTGGTTAATCCGTCTTCGGACCACACCTCTATTCGAACCGCAGCTTCGTCTTGCGCAAGACCGTAGGAATCAACCAATGTTGCCAGTGCCACGTCTCCCTCTGCAGGTGCACCGTTATCAGGCGCAGACGATTCTGTCGCAATC
This sequence comes from Kiritimatiellia bacterium, assembly GCA_028822745.1. Lineage (GTDB taxonomy): Bacteria > Verrucomicrobiota > Kiritimatiellia > UBA8416 > JAIOPI01 > JAPKCZ01. Next base: position 3,512 of record JAPKCZ010000143.1, read on the forward strand.
GGTGCGTCCCAAAGAAAATGTGACACTCTTGCGGAATACAGTCGGGTCAATAGGGCCTGGACGCTAGCCGCATTGGCCTGGCACGAAATAGGCTGAGTTAGGGCCCAGCGTGCATCTTTCCGAACAAGGCGCACGAATCCCTGCGCTGGGCGATAGATGTCAATCCGCGTCGTTTTGCCAGGCCCACGAGGAAACACACGCTTATCGCGAAGGTCGCCAATGTTGTCGGGTATTAATTCGGACAATGATTTGGGCAGGGAAATGACTTCAGGGAAACGCGCCAACTTGGTGTAGACCCAGTCCCCCAAGGGAGCGTCCTCGCCAATCAGAAGTCGACGCTCTTGCGTGCCATCGCGAACGATAATTTCGACACGCGCAGGGGCAAGACCGTAATCCACCAGATCCACACCACGAATTTTACGTTGTTCTTCAGTTATCAACTCGAGAGGACGTAGCAGTTCGAGCTTTGACAGCAATCCTTCAATAACGCCTATATCGCCACGCGATTTTACGGGACTTTGGATGAACCAATCTCCACCCTGTTTGACACATTCAAACACATTTGAGCTACGAAGAATTTGAAGTGATGTGACGTCTTCCGCTTTGAACGGAAACACATTCTCTTTTTGCACGTGACGTTTTGCATGTTGATGGCGATCCCGCTCCACAAGAAAAATAACCAGCCCGACAATGCACACAGCGACAAAGAGAAAAAGCGTTGTACGAAATCTCAGCATAAACCATCCACTCCAGCTTAACGCCCCCGGCGTACCCAGATTAACAGACCAACGAAGGCCACCAAGAGCGGGATCAATACGGCAATCACCAGATAGGCGACTTTGATCTGTTTCTGATCCATCTGTAACCTGACATTCAACACGCGTTTGGGCGCGATCGCCATTAAGGTGTCGCGTTGAAGCAACCAGTTAATAGAGTTCATGAAAAGGTCAGCGTTTCCACCACCTGCATTTTGCAGTGCAATGTTCGACGCGAAGTCCGTGTCTCCTATGACAACAAGTCGTGTCGGCTGCAGTTCAAGATCGATGTGGCTCGGTCCTCCCCGCTCCACAGCCACGGCAACCGGGATAGGCCCGGCACGATCCTCCGCTTCATCAAATCGTGCAGGCAAGGTTTCAAAATTGCGCTCGGCCCACCCATCATGACCCGTCCCTGCCAATATCGTGACTTTAGGACGATCGGCAGCAAGCACCGTGTTCTCATCACCTGAAATGAGCGGATTCACCGAACGCGGCAAATAAAACACGCAGAAAATGCCATTCAAAGGCTTCGTGATTGGGTGCGGTCCATAATCGACAATCATGATTTCACGGCCCGTTTTTGTGCGCTCCCGCGCCAACACGAAATCTTTGTCAAACGTCACGCCCCATTCGTTCAAAAGAGGGTTGAGCGCGCCATCGAAACCGGGATCGACCAGTAGAAATAAGCGCCCATTTTGGTCTAGGTACTTCCGCAAAAGGTCGATTTCATCCACAGACAGATTCGTGCGAGGCCCGGCGATCACAATGGCGTCGCAATCGTCGGGAATGTCTGTCGTATGATTCAACTGAAAGGTGCGCACACTGATGTTTTCGCGCTGCAGCTCGCGGGCAATGGTACCGAATCCTGTGCGTGTTTTAAGTGCCGCAATATCACGTTCCCCATGCCCTTGCAAAAAATACACAACGGGTTGTTTTTCGCGCGACAGACTATAGATCGCAGACGAAATGGCTTGTTCACCACGAAACCCCACGCGTTGCTTGCGAATCTTGATTGAATTTACACCCATCATACCGCTGTAGTCGATAATACTATCCACATCCACAAGATTGTCACTGCCGACGATACGTGAACGCCCATCGTATTCAACAATGAGGAAATTAGGCTTTTCGAGACCGTACGCGTCTTTGATTTCCTTAACACGTAATACGTCACGGTCGGGATCGACGAATTCCAACTCAAGCGTTAGCGCTTGGTTCGCACGTGCAGAAAACACGTATTCCTTCAGCAGAAAACGTACTTCCCCCCCCAGAATTTGATCCTCAGTAAATACGGACGTAATTTTGAGCGGCCCGGTAATTTCCCCCAAAATGCTCTCGGTCTTTTCCGACAAAGAAAAATACTTCAACGAGCTGAAATTGTGGCGCAAATCCAAATATCGGAAGGCCGCAAAATTTAACATCAGGGCCAGCACGCCAAAAAGTAGGATGCTGAAAATCGCGTTCGTCCCTACCGTCAGCCGTCGCGCCCGTGAACGCCAAACGAGAGAAACATCTTGGGATTTTTCTGAATCAGACAAAGAATCAACCTCTACACATTACTGCAAACGCCGCGCCTGCAGCGTGCGAACACTTACGAATAGCATGAACAACGTGCTTGTCACATAAAAGAATAACTGGCGCGCTTCAACAGAGCCTCTGGCGAAGTCTTCAATATGCGCCGTGATCGACAAAAAGGTCGCAAACTCGGGATCGATGCCCGGAACTGACAACAAGAGCCAGCCGGCCAGTAGTAGCAGCCAATTTAATGAAATACTGAGAATGGCGGCGATGATCTGATTCTG
>JAPKCZ010000144.1 GCA_028822745.1 Kiritimatiellia bacterium
TACGATTCATGAAGCCCAACACGGTTTGCTCCAGATGTGCAACGATTGTGCGGACCCGACGCGTCAACATGGCGTGGACGATTAGAATGGGAACCGCAATGATCAAGCCAACTTCTGTTGTGACCAGCGCCTCCGAGATGCCCCCGGACAGAAGTTTGGCATCGCCTGTGCCAAAAAGGGCAACGCGTTCGAAGGTGTACATCATTCCCGTTACCGTTCCAAGTAGACCAAGCAACGGCGAGACACCTCCCAAAACAGCCAGCATGCCCAAATGCCTATCCAGCGTCGGCAGGGTTGCCAACGCACGTTCCTGAAGCACTTCTTCGAGATGCGAGGCGGGCAGATGACTGTATTGTAGACCGGCCTTAAGCACGACACCGTATGGGTCGCCCAACTGAGCAACGGAAGCGGCGGCCTCATCCGTCTTGGACGCTCGAATGCATTGTACAATACCGTCAAGAGCCGCGTCGCTTGGCGTACGAATACGACTCAGCGAAATCATTTTACTGAGTGCAAGTACTGAAGCGAATAGGCCAATAATGAGTAGCGGGATGATGATCACTCCGCCTGCAGCCAAATGCTCAAGCACGTTCGACTGTGCTGCAGCAACCATCATTGCGTCACCACCGCTTGGATCAATCGGAATGTGAGCGACGTCACCGCTTATGAGTGCGACGATGGCTGTCGCGTCCAAAGATGATGGCGCGTTGATAAGCGTAGGCACCCGACTGCCCGTTCGTGTAACCACCATCCCAGCCAGAGCGCTGTCCATAGGGTCGGCAAAGTAGGCGAGGGGACCGATGGTCGCAAATCTCCCGTTCCGTTCAAGTCCACCTGAGGTCAAGCACGTGCCGGAGAATGCCGCTCCGCCCAACTGATCACGATTCGATTCATCACCAAGCCGCAACAGTGTCACAAGACTGACAGACAGCGCGTTGGTTGAGGGCGTCGCGGACAGACATTTATCTATGGCTCGAAGCGATTCCTGATAGCGTTGCGACACGGCGCTGAGTTGACGTGATTCAAATCCACGCCGATAGTCTTCAGTCATCATGTACAAGGCATCGTACGATTGATTCAGCGTTGCGACCTCACGGGCCATGGCCTCGGCCTCGCCCTGTTTTTGCGACGTTGCCTCCAAGCGCTGCTCTGCTGCCTGCCTTAACGCAATGGTTTCACGTTGCAACTCCACCAACGTCGCATGCAGCGGCGCGCGCGCCTCATCCTGTGATTTCCGTAATTCGCGCAACGCTGTTGTGGCAGACTCGACGTTGGTCTTAGCCTTGTCGATGGCATCGTGCATACGGGCATGGTCGTGCGCATCATGCGCGACGGCAGGGACCGAAAGAAAGACGGCCATCAACAGAACAGCACACACAAATAGATAAGGGCGTTGGCCGAAACTCATTCTTCGGTTCCCTTCACCTGAAAGGGCAGGGTAACCCATTCTGCAGAATGGCGACCATGAATCACATCAATTGCACGGCGAATGCTGGGAGCCCATTGAGGCGCCGCTTCCCAATGCCAGCCTGTGTCTGACACATCCGCGACGGCGGCGAACGATTGATCCGCAGATACGGCGAAGCCGCGCGCAAGGCCTATATAGCAAACATCCATCTCGCGCCGCGACCCATCCTGCATGGCAACCATTTCAACGCCAACATGGATCGCGTTTTGTAGGCGTTCAATTTCTTCGTAAGCTGAGAACACCGTTTGTAAGCGCTGTACCTTTGATCGCGAATCGCGTTGCGACGCCGTGGTCGGGATGTTTCGGATGATTTCGATAAACGGTGCGCGTAGAAGGGGAGGCAGTCGGTCTGGCCACGGCCTCAGATCGGACTCTGCGCGTTCCAGGATCGGGCCAAGGGCATCAATACTTGCCCTCAGGCGATCGCGTTCCACAATGCGCTGAATGCCCTGCGAGCTCTGATCATCAAGAATCGCGGTGTCTTCTGCGGCCGCCAGTTCGAGCTTTTCTTTTTCACGCTTCAGTAGATCAATTTCGGAATTCCACTGTGCTTCCTTGGACGCCCAAGAACGTTCTTCCTCTGAAATCGACAACTGCAGTTTCGTCCATTGCCCAACAAGAGCCTCCAACTGACCGAGCTCACCGTCAGGCGTATCGCCGCACAGAGCGGGTTGGCACCAGCTCAAACCGAACAGAACCAACAGGCAGAGCTGTGCTGAGCGGAGAAAGGTAACGCGACATCGAAGAAAAGACGTGAATTTTTGCAGTGACATAATGCGCTCCATTAGACGCCCGAACGCGGCTGACGTCAAACGATTTGCTGTCGCCGCTAACGGCAAACGCAATGATTGCATCATCCTGCAACGCCCACGAAGCATCGGCAACCTTGCGCCACGACCCATGCACTGGTATATCTGCTTCTGGTAGGCGCGTACAGGGATCACCACGACGCGCTGTTACCCGAATCCATAATCGCGAGACAGCTTGTCATGGCATTTGTTGTTACCGAGGCCTGCCTGGGGTGTAAAAACACCGTTTGTATCACCGTGTGCCCTGTGGATTGTTTCCACGAAGACGCGCGTTCGCTATGGATCGATCCAGACACATGCATTGATTGTGGCGCCTGTGCTCCGGAATGCCCTGTCGATGCCATTTTCCCAGATCGCTCAGTGCCCCTACAATCGCGTCACTATATTGCGTTGAATGCAGAGAAGGTCGCCAACCTACCCGTCATCACGGAGCAGCGCGAACCGCTTAGCTAAGGCCCAAGCGGAGCTTGCCTCTATTGACAATAGGGCACTGGCTGGATCCCCATGTCGGTGAGGTAGGTCAACACATCGCGCTCATCGCGACGCTTTAGCGACGCTCTATCTTCCGAAATCGCATCGACGACCTTTTTTGCATCGGGCTTATTGTGGCCAATGAGTCCCGTAGCGCCTCGCGAGATCCATCCACTGGCGTAGAGCCCCACAAGGGTGCCATTCCGACCTTGAATGCGCCCATCCACACTTGGAATAATTCCGTAGGTAGCATCAAAGGGAATTCCCTGCAAAGGTACGCCGCGCTGTCCGATACTTGAAATAACAAGGCCACACGTCAGCGACCTCACATTGTCTGAGGCGACGACGGTTTGGTCCCCGGCAGATCCACGCAACGTGTTTTTCGACAACGTCATTCGTTCCACCGTGTTGTTACCTTCAAAGCAAACAGGTGATTCGCAAAACCGGAACGTTAACTGCTTCTCGGCACCGCTTGAAGACCGATTGACAGCACCTCGAAAAGCATCAACAATCTGTCGTCGCGCACGAACGGCGGCACCATCACCAGACAATTCCGCCAAACTTGCATCACACAGTATGAGATCATCGCGTGACACGTGGATATCGCAGTCAGGCAGTTCTAAGACTTCCTCAAGTTCCTGAAGTCTGAACGATGCCTGGGCCGGTCCGCGACGTCCGAGAACATGGACATGCCTAATGTTGCTCAACTGCAAGGCCGACAACGCATTGGAATTAATATCGGTACCCGCAAAGTCTGCGGGTGGCTTAAGCAGCAGACGCACGACATCGAGTGCCACATTACCATTTCCAATAATCACCGCCGTGGTCGCGGTCAGGGGCACAGGTTGCTCAAGGAGACCGGGCCGACCATTCACCCATCCAACAAAATCAAGTGCGCTACACACACCCGGCAGTTTTGACCCGTCGATGTCGAGTTGATTGGCTGATTCGGCGCCGGTTGCAACAACAACGGCATTATAAAAGCCTGAAAGCTGCTCGACGCTCAACGTCGCACCAATCGCCACGCCCCCCAGAAACCGGACGCGAGGGTCTTTGAGCATCGTGTCGAAAACCTTGCAGACAGCGCGCGTGTGCGGGTGGTCGGGCGCAACGCCGAAACGAATCAGGCCGAAAGGGACGTCCATTTTGTCGAAAATGTCCACATGGATGGTGTCGTCTCGCTTAAGAAGCTCGGCAGCCGCATACAGCCCCGCCGGGCCTGCTCCAAGAACGGCTACGCGAAAACTCTCTTTTGAGTGTACATGGTCCACGCCGACGATCCTCGCTTTCGAGAAAAACACACGTAAATAATGGGTATAGTTTATGTTTAGACGAAAAAATATGTATCCTTTTCTTGGGGTTATTTCAAATCTATATATAGTTCACGCGATCAAATTATGAATACAAAACGAACAGAACAGCTCGAATCGCTCCTCAAGGAACGCATTCTCATCCTCGACGGTGCCATGGGCACGATGATTCAGCAGCACAAGCTGACGGAAGCCGATTTTCGAGGCGAACGTTTCAAAGATTACCCAACGGATCTACAGGGCAACAATGATCTGCTCGTCTTAACGCAGCCGCACCTCATCGCGGAAATCCACACGCAGAACTTTGATGCTGGCGCCGACATCGTCGAAACCAACACGTTTAACGCCAATGCCATTTCGATGGCCGACTACCAGATGGAAGCGTTGGGCTACGAACTCAGCAAAGCTGGCGCACGTGTCGCTCGTGATGCGGCAGATGCGGTTGAAGCCAAAACGCCCGATCGTCCCCGATTCGTTGCTGGGGTTCTGGGTCCGACGAACCGAACGGCCTCCATTTCTCCGGACGTGAACAATCCTGGATTTAGGAACGTCTCTTTTGATGAGCTCGTGGCGTCATATACCGACTCAACCCGTGGTTTGGTCGATGGTGGCGCCGACATCATTCTGATCGAAACCATTTTTGACACCTTAAATGCCAAGGCGGCGATCTATGCCGTGTTGAAATTCTTTGATGATAACGACGTCACGTATCCCATCATGATTTCCGGCACGATTACTGACGCCAGCGGACGAACCCTGACCGGGCAAACGCCGGAAGCGTTCTGGTATTCCGTATCCCACGCGCGGCCCATTAGCGTCGGCTTCAATTGTGCCCTCGGCGCGAAAGATCTGCGTCCCCACATTGAAGACCTTTCCCGAGCAGCAGATACACGTATCAGTGCCCACCCGAATGCAGGCTTGCCCAATGAATTCGGCGAATACGATGAAACCCCGGAATACATGGCTGGGCTGCTGAAGGAGTTTGCAGAAAGCGGACTATTAAATATTGTTGGTGGTTGCTGCGGAACGACGCCCGACCACATCAGGGCCATCGCCGAGGCTGTTGCCGGAATCAAACCCCGTAGCGTCCCGACACTAGAACCATGCTTGCACCTCAGTGGCTTAGAGCCGTTCGCGTTCACACCTGAAATGAATTTCGTCAACATCGGCGAGCGAACCAACGTCACTGGATCCCGCAAATTCCTACGCTTGATCAAGGAAGAAAAGTACGAAGAAGCTCTTGGGGTGGCACGCTCGCAAATCAACAATGGTGCCCAGCTCATCGACGTCAATCTCGACGAAGGCCTACTCGAATCTGACATTGAAATGGATCGCTTCCTCAAACTGGTTGCGTCGGAACCCGACATAAGTCGTGTACCGCTGGTCATCGATTCCTCGAAATGGAGCGTCATCGAAGCGGGATTGAAATGCGTTCAGGGCAAATCTGTTGTCAATTCGATCAGCATGAAAGAAGGAGAAGGCCCGTTCCTAGAACAGGCTCGCGAAGTACGACGTTACGGAGCCGCAGCTATCGTCATGGCATTCGACACCGACGGGCAGGCCGATTCGCTCGAACGCCGCGTTGTGATCTGTAAACGTGCATACGACTTATTGACCAAAGAAGCCGATTTCCCGCCTGAAGATATCATCTTCGACCCCAACATCTTTGCGATTGGGACGGGCATCGAGGAGCATAACAACTACGGCGTCGATTTTATTGAAGCGGTCCGCCAGATCAAAATCGAATGCCCGCATGCACATATTAGCGGCGGTGTCAGCAACCTGAGTTTCTCCTTTCGTGGAAACGAAATCGTACGCGAAGCCATTCACGCCGTCTTTCTTTACCACGCCGTCAAGGCGGGCATGGACATGGGCATCGTCAATGCAGGCCAGTTGAGCATGTATGAAGAAATCCCCGAAGAACTGCGCGAGCGCGCCCTTGATCTGGTTCTCAACCGCCGCGACGATGCAACCGATCGCATGCTAGAGGTCGCGG
>JAPKCZ010000145.1 GCA_028822745.1 Kiritimatiellia bacterium
ACGACCGCTGAACTTTTTGTCGCGACAAAGCTTGGGCGGATGGCGCCTCCTGACTGGCCAGAGGCTTTTACAAAAGAGGCGATGACTCAACATACCGAGAACAGCCTGAAACGGCTTGGCGTTGATGCTCTCGATCTTACGCAGATTCACTGCATTCCCACGGAGGTCATGCAGGCAGGGGACGTCTTCGAGACGCTGCGCGGGCTCAGACAGGCCGGCAAGATCAAGGCTTTCGGTGCGAGCGTGGAAACCATGGATGAGGCCCTGACGTGCCTCGAACAGGAAGGGCTTTCGTCGTTGCAGATTATTTTCAATATCTACCGCCAGAAGCCGATTTTAGAACTCCTTGAAAGGGCCAAAGAAAAGGATGTTGCCATCATCGCGCGCGTACCTCTTGCCAGCGGATTGCTTGCCGGCAAGTTCAAGGTTGATACTTCGTTTGCTGATAACGACCACAGAAATTTCAATAAAGACGGACAGGTCTTCAACGTGGGCGAGACTTTCGCAGGTCTGCCATACGAGAAAGGCGTAGAGCTGTCTGACAAACTGAAGACGTTCCTGCCCCAAGGCATGACAATGGTTCAGATGGCATTGCGCTGGATTCTGGATCACGATGCGGTATCAGTTGTGATACCCGGTGCGAGCAGGGCTGAACAGGCGGTCGGTAATGCGGCCATCTCCGACCTTGAGCCGCTGAGTGATGCGTTGCATGTGAAGATAGCTGAGTTCTACGATGGTGAGGTAAAGGAGCATATTCGCGGCGCCTATTAAAACACAAGAGGGGAACGCAAGAGGGGTTAATATTCTGCATTGTGTTTGACGCGGCGGGGTGCTGCCGCTCAGGAGCGGTCGGAAGCTGCGGCCCTGGAATTCCGGTGGCACCGGAACGCCTGCCATGTCGAGAAAGAGGGCAGGAAAGTCGACATTGAGCACGAGGTCGTCATTCGTCGATTTGGGTGCGACTTCCTTCGGGTAGCGCAGCACGAACGGCATCTTAAGCGACTCTTCATACATGAAGCGCTTGTCGTACCAACCGTGATCACCCAGGAAGAAGCCCTGGTCCGAGGTGTAGACGATGATCGTGTTCTCGGTGAGTCCTTTCTCGTCGAGGTAGTCCAGCATGCGCCCCACATTGTCATCCACGCTCTGCACGACGCGCAGGTACTTCTTGATGTAGCGCTGGTACGCCCAGCTGCGCAGCTCTTCTTCAGGCATATGGTCGGGGATTTCTGCGTCCAGATCCGTTGGTGACATATGCACCCCGACACGCATGGCGCCCCATTCGCTGATCGTACTCGCACTCCGGGGGCGGAGGGAGTCACTCGCCGTTCGTCCGCGGAGCAGGCTGCTGGCTGGCCTATGGAAGTGTCTTTCGGACTACAGGTCCTTAGTCCTGCATTGCAATATCGCCGCCATGAGTCCACTATCCGCGCATCAAAGGAGTACACGATGACCCCATCTCTTACCGTTCAAGCAAGGCGTTTTCAATTTGTGATTGCGTTTTCGGTGCTGCTGTTTGCCGTCGGCCAGGCAGACGCGGAATCGCGAAGAGACCACGAGGCCTATGACTTTCACTACGATGTCCGCTATCCCGGGCAGCTGCGCAGCGATGTGGGCTTGGACACCGTTACTGAAGCTAACGCCGATGACCTGAGATCCTACAATCGGCGCACCGTCGAATGGTGGCCTAAGCGCGGGATGGACATTACGCCGCTGGAGGATATCCCCGGTGCACCGCTGCGCACGTGGACGCCAAGGGTTCCCTCCGACAGTCTGACCGGCACGCTCGTGGACAACTTTCCCCAGAAGCCATTCAAAGCGCACTTCGTCGGCTTTCGCGGCGTCGGCGATCCGTTCCCAAAAGACGTCACGGACCCCACCAGCTATCGTTGCCCTGCAGTCGTCTTGCGCCTGAAAGATGGCCGCAAGCGTGTATTCCTGGGCCGGTACCTCAGCGAGAAGGATCGGAAGTATGTAATGAAGGTCTATCATGCGGATCGCGCCCGCATGGAAAAAGCACTTCTTCCCGATGAATACGCGCTCTCTGACGAGGCGAAGAGGCATCCCGAGGGTAAAAGTCATCTCTATAAGAAGGAAGGCCACGTTCGGTTCGACTCGAAGCACTTTTCGGTGGTCGTTCCCGCCAAGCCACCGCTGAGCGGAAAGAGCTGGGTCAAGAAAGAGGACCACAAACAGGTCCTGGCGACGATTAAGCACTTGTCTAGCCAGGTCGAGGCCTTCTGGGCGTATCAGGAGTATGGCGGCGCGTTGATGCGGTTCTGGAAAGGTTCGAAGCGGTTGAAGTACGTCCCTACCTTCGGACACGGCACCGGCGGCGGGGGAGGCGGATATGGCGGATGTACCATGGGCAGAGTGGTCGTTGAGGGGGTCTTTCACGAGTGGGGTCATGGCATGGCCTGCGGTGGATTGATGTATCCAGGTGGTGCCGAAACGGCCTGTGACGCACTGCAAATGATGGGGAATGCGGCGTTCATCCACAAAGCAATCAACCAAGTCCGACGCCCATGGAAGACGGCATTCTTCGGGCAATATCCCGGTGCGGGCGTATACGACATGATGTCCGACGACCCGAACTGGGGCTATGTCCTCGCGGCCGTTACGTCGAATCTGGCAGCCCAGGAAGACAGAAGCCCCATGCACGTCTACGCCCATCTGGGCGAAGAGCGAGGCTTGTGGAAAAAGGGCGAAGGCATTCGCGGCGTGGGCGACATGTTCGGACAAATCGGAGCCCGTCGGGCCGAGTTCGACTTCCAGCAGGAGTATCAGTACCGCCACCACTTCGTAGCCCCCAACCGCTCCTTCCTGATGGCGGTGGATAAAGAAAGAGGGATCTACCGTTGCCCGCCCAGCGAAGCGCCGGAGCCCTTTGGCGTGAGCATCTCGCGTCTTCTATCCAAGCCGGATGCCAAACAGATCACCGTCGACTTCCAGGGCGACTTCGACCCGGACACCTATTCCGACTGGCGGGCGTGCATCGTCGCGATGGATAAGAACGACACCTGCCGCTACACCCCGCTGTGGAACAAGGGCAAGATGTCGATGGAGATCCAACCGGGTGACAAGCGATATTGGCTGACCGTGACCGCGACCCCCAAGGCACTATTGGGCAGCAAGGACAGAACCATGCTTTGGGCGGTCTATGAAGCGGGATACGCGTACAGCTACCCTTATCAGGTCACGCTTGAAGGCTGCACACCCGGCTCGCCCTTCAACACCATGGCTGAGAATTACAACATGACGGTGGCCGCCCCGACACTGATCCATTATCGGCAGACCGGCATCCTGGATACGACTGGAGTCCAAACGCCAGACGACTATCCGGAAACCCGAGCGTATGCGTTCGATTTGCCGCCACGAATGACACCTGAGCAAACCCAGGCCTTTGCCGAGCAACTGAAGCTCAGCATCGCCCATGCTCAAGTGGCGAAGGCGAAAGAGGAGAAGATCTTCTACGCCAAGCACAAAGAGACTGATCGGGTTGAGGGACGAGGTTGGAAAGTTCCACGGCCGCGGATCGACTACACGACGTCCAACATCCATCGTTTGCAACAGCTTTTGGACGATCTGGGCGGGGCACCGCACCCCAACGGTGGCGGCTGGGTATCGGCGAAATCCCATGCCGACCCGACCACGTATGTGGGCCCCACCTGCTATGTGCTCGGTGGCGCGAAGGTACTCGATCAGGCCCAGCTCATTGATGGGGCGGTGGTGATCGGCGAAAGCGCGGTGGTCAAGGATCACGCCAAACTCAGCGGAAAGGGCGGCGCGATTGGTGATGTCGAGGTCAGCGGATATGGTCGCCTCTATTGGCCTGTGATCAATCGCCCCAAGCCGGGCTCTGATGCGGTTGACGTGGAAACCATCGAAGTGACAGGCATTCCCGACCGCGGCCGCGCCGCGGGATGGGTTGCCAACTATGATTGTCTGCAGCCTGAAGCCGTCTTGCTGGAGGATCTACTCAATCGGCGAATCACACGCGGTTTTATGTACGGCTATCACACCGACTATGCGCAGATGAACTACGACGGTCACCTCGTCGGATCACCCGGATTCGACCCCGCTGGCGGCAGTGGTGCGTATGTGTTTAACGGAAAAGATCAATACGCCGACCTCGCGCCCGACGTGGCAGACATGGGCGAGATTCTCGTTGCGATGCGAGTGAAACTTACTGCTGTGACAAAGCGGCAAGCCCTGCTCGATTTTGGCGGCAACGCTGACAACCGCTTCATGCTGACAGCGGGCCCCAAGGGCACGTTGACCCTCTCCTGGGCGGTCGGCGGGGAAACTCAGTCCCTCACCGCACCCTCTGCATTGCAGGGGGGGCAGTGGACCGACCTGCAGCTTTCCTTCGATGGAACCGTCGCGGTGCTTCGCATCGATGGAAGCGTAGTCGCACAAGCAACGACCTCATTCCGCCCGGCCGATGCGTTCCCGCCCACGCTGGGGCGTCGAAATCTAGTCATGCGCAGCCGCGAGGACACCAGGAGTCAGGAGCCAGGAGGCTGGTATTGTGCGGGAGCGCTCGACTATCTGCGCGTCTACTCACACGTTCCGACTGAAGGTGAGTCGCTTCCGCCTGTTCCGCTTGCGAGCCCCACTCGCACCTCGCCGGAGATTACCGAGAAGATAGAGAAGGCCTTCGGCAACCATCCCTACATGACGCAGGCCTACCAGCAGCTGACGGGTGACAGTACTGACATGAACCGTGCCCTCACCTGGAATGATCGGCTGATGCTTCGGAAATACACCTACGAGCAGGAAGGCAATCCAAAAACCATCGCCAAGACCCGAGCCATGCGAGATGCGTATTACGAAATGGAAGCCCAGCTGGCGATTAAGAAAGTCAACGTTCGCAACGCGTATTTCCAAAGCCCGGACGTCCTCAAACAACAGAAGCAACTGGAGTCGATTTCGAAAGAAGTCGACGTGGCCCGGCAGAAAACAAACCAGGCTCGCGATGCGCTAAAAAAGAAATTTGATCAGGCCAAGGCAGAGGCGACGGAAGTAGAAAAGGAAAAGGAAGCGAAAAAGGCTAACTCCCCAGAAATGAAGGCGTATCAGGAGGAACTGGCAGCCTACAACGCCGATAAGGCCAAGGGCCAAAAGCGACTGACCGAATATGAAACGAAGCTGAACGATATAAGGAAGCCGATCGAGGCGGAACTCGCCCCGAAGCGGGCTGCGTTGAAGGCGAAAATCGCGGTGTTGGAGGCAAACGTTAAAGCCCGGGAAGAACTGCTGCGCGAAACCGAGGGCCCGGTAGCGAAGGTGTTTTCTGCAGCGATCGCCAACGCGCAGACGGATGGGGATCGCAACAATCTCATCAAGTCTCGCGATAGGATATTGAGCCTGGACCACCGCCACAACCGCCGTCTCACCCCGGGCGAAGGGATTTTCTATCGCGACCTGGCACTGCTGCGAATGCGTACCGAACGCGATCGTCTCAAGCGTGACGCCCGTGCGATGGTCAATGATCGGCTGATCGCGAATAAAGCGTATATGACGATGACGGCCCTGAAGAACCGGACTCAATCGCAGCAGCGACGTCGCCCACCTGTCTCGCCCGTCGCGCCCGCGCAGCAGGATAACGTTGAGCAGGCCTTCCGCGAACTCCCCGAGTCTGCTCATCAACGCCAGCTCGAACAACGTCGAAACCAGTTCAGCCGCAGTCTGAAGGAAAGCTTCGAGCCCTACGCCAACAAAGAGCTCGGCGCCTTCATTCTGAACGTCGAAAAGGCGAAGGACGAACTCCAGACCCAGTATCACGAAAACGCCAAGTTTCAGAATCCCGAGGAATTCCGAGTTGTCGAGAAAATCGACTATAAGCGGATTCATTTCGGTGGACTGCAACAAAATATGGCTGACCAGCGGGCCTCGGATATCGAGCCGCCCGACAGTTTGGGACAAATGGAAGCCGCCGCGAAAACACAAAAGCTTTGGTATACCACCACCGACGACTGGGACACCCACCAGCGTTACGAAGCGGATTACGACCAACTCAATC
>JAPKCZ010000146.1 GCA_028822745.1 Kiritimatiellia bacterium
TCCCCTTGGAGTGGTCGGTTACTGATCCGGGACAAGGCCATATCATCCCTGCAGGCGGTGATACCGCCGTGTACAGGAACGATGTCAAAGACGGAGCCAACGTGGTCAAGGTGCGAGACCAAGCAGGGCGGGAAGGCTTCGCAACGATTAACTGAGCCAGCCTTCGCTCTCCAGTGCGTTGCGAGACTACGGCTTTGCGTGCTGGCGCTTTCCTTACTCAAGCATCCAAGTGCCTTCGGGATTCTTGCTTAGGGTGAGGCTGGCGGGGAAGATGTAATTCGGATCACCTCGGTCGAGCAGTGTTTGGATGAGGGTGCGTAAGTTGGGGTGGGGCGTTGCCGTTAGTGTCTGTCCATCCACCAATACGGTTACGTTTTTGGTCAGGTCGAGCATCTGCGGATTGAGATAGAATCGTACAAAGTTTCCGATCTCCAGAACCGTGATGCTGTTTGACGATTTGTCGAATTCGGCAACAATGCGTTTGGCGTCGAGCGGGACGTCTTTGTCATAACGATCGAGACCCAACCAGTAATGCATCTTGCTCTTCTCAGTGGTAGGCCAGAATCCGGCGTGGAGGTCGCCGCTTCTGTCGACCACTGTACCGCAGTCCCAGATGACCTTCTTGGGCGTCGGGTTACGCGTGTAATTGTCGAGCCAGTGGATGGCGTTGGCATTCACGTTGGTCGTTGACGCATTCGCTTCTTTCTCTAACCACTCGGAGGGATTGGCAAACACCTTCTGGGGTGCGCCGTCCGGGGCGTGGTCCATGAACCCATGTCCGCGCCCGGCATGGACGTAGGTTGCATGCGTATAGTGCTCTGGATGCGTTGCACGTAGGGCCTCAATTTTGACATGATATTCCGCGGCGACTTTGTTGCGTCGGTAGGCGGCATCACGCGCGCCGACTTGTATCAAAAACGCAAGCGATGCGTAGTTGTCGGGTCGCACGCCGTTAGGGTGGCCAGCGGACATGGCCGCACCTGCCCAGCGATCCGGCGCCCTGGCTGGAATGCTATACGCGGCATCTCCGCCAGCGCTGTACCCGAGGAGATACACTTTGTTGGGGTCCACGTTTTCAAACACGACCATGTTCTCGATGATTCTGTCGTAACAGGCATACGATTCGCTCACATGATGAAGGTTAAATGTGTCCACCACGCCTCGAGGAGCAAGGTAAATGCCGGAGGTAACGCTATTCAGGTAATAGACCTTCATATGCTCCCACTGTGAATTGTTCACGTAGGACGGCACCCCGCCACCACCATGCAGCGCGATATAGAGCGGATAGCCACCAGCGGGCTTTTCGCCTACACGGGTATAGGCGTAACGCATGGTTTTCCCATTGTAGCTTACGGCCTTGTCCTTATGTTCCTTGCCGCGTATCGCGCTGGCCTTGATCTCTTTACTGTATTTTCTCCAGACGAGATCGACCACTTGCTCAAGCTGCTGAGCGGGTAGGGCGATGTCGGCTTTGCCCAGCAGGGCCAGTAATGGTTCTTCGGACAGACGTTTTTTCACCGAATCGATCGTCGCTGTCCGCTTACTGTCGGCTGCATAGCTGTCCGTAACGTCTATTGCCGAGACATAGGTGATGCTTCTGTCCCACACCAACGGGAAATGCAGCCCCGTTCGTTTGAAAGACGTGGCATAGATGGCGCGATTGACATCGCCTGCGATCTGTTGACTGGCTTTCGTCTTGAACCATGCCCGATTAAGCGTAGAGGACTCGGCCGCGCCGAGAAAGTGCCATCCGTTGTCCCAGATCTCCACCCATGTATGGTTACCAGGGGACGCTGCCCACTGCGGCGTACCGACGACACGAGCCGGGACACCCAGCGCGCGACATGCGTCCACCATCATAATCGAAAGCCCTGTGCACGATGCTGTGCTGGCGGCAATGGATTCCAATGGACTCTGGTCGGGCTTCGGCCGGGCGCGAGAGTATCGAACGTTGAGTCGATCAAAGACGGCCTTGTTCAGAATCACGGCGACCTCGCCCTTGGTCGTGCAGTCGGCGACCGATGCTTTGAAATCCTCAAAAAATATCTTGCGCCACGCATCGCGCTGTTCATTCAGACTGGCGTAGGGCAGGACATTGTTTAGGAAAAGATCGTCGGGCACATCTTTGGCCCACGCGAACTGTTCGCGTGCCTTGAATGCATACGTGATGTGCTCAGCAAGAAAATCGGCGCCTAGGTTGCTCGCGTCATGATCGGGCATGTTCTCGATTAGGAAATCCGCAGCCGCGTGCTGATGCTCGGGCAAGCGGTTATAGAGCGCTGAGAGCTCGGCGTTTTCTTTAGCGGCTTGCGGTATCGCGATCGCCGCTTGTTGCGGACATATCGGGCCAAAACAAACGGCAAGCAGCATTGCCCTTAAGGCCCAACGTTGTGGGTATATGTTTATGTCATCCAATTGCATGTAACTCAGAAATGTTTTAGGGACGGTGTCATAGCTCGGCGTGTGAGTCAAATATGTTGGGTCGACAAGGAGGATCCTCTGTCCCCGCGCAGCCTCTCGGTAGCGTTGACGGCACTGGGCAATTGTTGGACCCACAACGCACAAGGAACTTCCCGTCTACAAGCCACACGGCGATGATGTCATCGTCCTGCAGGACCACAACAATGACACGCGTTTTCGAAACATCTGGATCCGCGAAATGGACCTGACAAAAACGGATAGCAAAACGGAATGACGACCATCCATTATGTAAAGCCAAAGGTTTACCACCCGCTACGCTTGTTCGCGTCAACTTAAGGAATTGCGGCATGCGTCTATGGCCTGAAAGGCCTACACGTACGAGCCCAGGGCAACGCCCTAGGTAGCGTGAAATGGAACAAATTAGCCCTGAAAGGGCGGGATATACGCCGATTCCCTATGCCGCTTACTATATCTCGCCCTTTCAGGGCTAAACTCTCATTTCTTCCTCTACCCAGGGCGTTGCCCTGGGCTGGTATATACCGCGCTTTCAGCGCTATGGGCGGACCGATGGCGTTAAGTTGACGCGAATGCGCTACGCTGTAGACACGGAGCCGTTGTTGCTCTTCAGCCTTCGCGATGTCCTTCTCGTCTGCCGTGACACCCGCACTGTACCAAGCGCGGCGTGCCGCTCTAACGATCGGTCACTTCAGCGGCTTTGGCTAGGGCATCTTTGACCTGGTGCCTGATCACGTTCCATTGCTTGTCTGCAATCTGTTGTTTTGTGGCCAACCATGATCCACCAATGGCGCTGACGATCGGTAGCGAGAGGTAGTCGTTCATGTTGTCTAAGGTGATTCCACCTGTGGGGCAGAACTGAACGCCGTGGGATGCATAAGGGCCTCCCATACTCTTGAGCGTGCTCACGCCGCCGGTCGCGCCTGCAGGAAAAAACTTCAATAACTTAAGCCCCATGGAAAGACCGTGCTCGATATCCGAAGGTGTCATGACTCCAGGAATAAAGAGGGTGTCGTGTTTTTTGAAATAGTTGACCGTTGACGGGTTGAGGCCGGGTGCCAGGCCAAAACTGACGCCGACGTCGACACACATGCTCGCTTGCTCTGGCGAAACCACAGTGCCTGCCCCGACAAGCATTTCCGGAAACGCTTTGATAATGCGTAGAAGTGCTTCTTGAGCCGCTTCCGTACGGCACGTGATCTCAATGACATCCATGCCGCCGGCAAGCAAAGCCTCGGCGAGATGTTCGGCGTCGTTGGCGTCGTCGATCACGATGACGGGAATCACCGGACGTTTCAATAGTTCATCAATCATTGCCATGTGTCTCCCGTTTATGGATAGATGCGGTATTAGCAGGTTAGCGATCGACACGCGCGCCTGCGCCCGCAACCAGTTTTTCGACGTCGCTGAGGGATGCCATCGTGGTATCACCTGGGGTGGTCATCGCCAAGGCACCATGTGCAGCGCCGTACTCAATGGCTTGGGCAGGATCGTTTAGAATCATCAGACCATAGATGAACCCTGATGCAAAGCTGTCCCCGCCGCCGACACGATCCATGATTTCCAGGTTGGGACGGTGAGTCGCTGTATAGAACGTTCCATCAACCCAGCACATTGCACCCCAGTCGTTGCGGGTTGCGGATTTGACGCTGCGAAGGGTTGTGGCGGTGGCTTTGAAGTTCGGAAAGGTTTTTACTGCTTTCGTAATCATTGCCTGAAACGCGTCGACATTAAGATCGGATAACGTGGCGTCCGTGCCTTCGATGTCGAAACCAAGGCAGGCGGTGAAATCCTCTTCGTTACCGATCATAACATCGACGTGCTTGGCAATTTCGCGATTGACCTCACGACATCGTTCTAATCCACCGAAGTCTTTCCAGAGGGAAGGGCGGTAGTTTAAATCGTATGAAACGATGGTGCCATGCTTTCTGGCGACCTTTGCGGCTTCGATGACCACCGCGCCGGTTGTTTCGGAGAGGGCCGCAAAAATGCCGCCGGTGTGAAACCAGCGTACGCCCAGTGTACCGAAGATGTATTCCCAATCAATATCCCCGACCTTGAGCTGTGATGCGGCCGTATGGCCACGGTCGGAGCACCCGACAGCGCCACGGACACCGAAGCCGCGTTCGGTGAAGTTTAGGCCATTTCGAACGCTGCGCCCGATGCCATCACTGTCAACCCACCGAATTAGTGAGGTGTCGACACCCCCTTGGAGTATTAAGTCCTCCATGAGGTGACCCACTTCGTTTTCAGCAAACGCCGTTACCACAGCCGCACGTTGAGCGAAACAACGTCGAAGCCCACGTGCAACATTGTATTCGCCGCCGCCTTCCCATGCCTGGAAACGACGCGCGGTTCGAATGCGGCCCTCGCCTGGGTCGAGGCGGAGCATGACTTCTCCCAGTGACAGGATGTCGTATCTGCATTCATCTATGGATTTAACATTCATATGTCACGCGCTCCCAATTTCTAAAGACGCTGTAGTGTTAAGCCGCCATCAACATAAACAACCTGCCCAGTAGCATAAGGCAAGTCCCCACGAGCCATAGCGGCCGTCAGTTTAGCAATGTCTTCGGGTAGCCCCCAGCGTTTCGTGACGCAAAGGTCAGTCTCTGCAATGAGTTTGTCGTATTTGTCGCTTACGCCCGCCGTCATGTCCGTTTTGATAATGCCTGGGCGGATTTCATACACAGGAATGTCATGTTCGCCGAGACGGGCCGCGAAGAGGCTGTTCATCATGCCAAAGGCTGCCTTCGATACGCAGTAGTCACCGCGGGTAGGGGACACGACCGTGGCTGAAATGGACCCAATGTTGATGATGCAACCGCCAAAACTACCGTCAGCGTTTTTCTGATCAATCATCCAATTGGCGACAGCCTGCGTCAGGAAATAGGGCCCTTGTAGATTAATCTTGAGAACCCATTCAAAACTCTCTTCCGTGGCCTCTAAGATATCAGCACGCGTCTTGGGTGCCACGCCGGCGTTGTTCACGAGTAGGTCGAGGCGTCCGAAATGTGACTTCGTTTCCTCAAGCAATGCGGCGCGATCTTCTGCGCAGGAGATATCACCGGAGCAATAGAGCACGCTTGCACCCATGCCTTCGAGTTCCTGAATGGCATGCGCTACGTCTGCGTGCTTACTTCGACCGCTCAACACGAGGTCGAATCCTTCTTGTGCGAGTCGTTTGGCAACACCGAAACCTATGCCGCGTCCGCCGCCTGTAACCAGTGCCACTCTTCTCATGATCAATCCGCCTATGTTTGCTTAGAAACGTTTCTTTTTACGAATGTGCTGAATGATGATCTTACAGTCTTCCAAAACTTCGTAGGTATGTTCGAAGAGGGCATCAAACTGTAGGCTACAACCTGCCTTAAGTTCATGCGTCTCGTAGGGCAAGACGATCCTGATCGCGCCTTTTAACACCCAGCAGATTTCATAGTCATCCCGATGGGCATCTGGATTCGAGCGCTTTGCCCCTTTCGGTGCCTCGGCGTAGAAACAGCGTGAGTTTGCGAATTCAATCTCGCGGAAATGAAAATCGCCGACAACACGTTCACGCTCTGTTTTACGCTGAGC
>JAPKCZ010000002.1 GCA_028822745.1 Kiritimatiellia bacterium
AGCCAGGACGAAAAGGCACCGTTGTCAGCGTCAACGCGGAATGGGGCTACATCGTCTTCGAAGCGGGCGAGGGCTTTATCAGCGAACTCGACAACATCTCGCGCACACTGGAACGCCACTTAGAAGCCAGCGACTTGCCTTCTGTACCACCGGTCGAACTGCTGGTCAAGCGGGGCAAAAGCTTTAAAACATTCGTCAGCAAAGTACGTCTACGCCAACTCGACCGCGACAACAACCTCGCCGTCGGTGACATCATGACGGACTGGCAACAGTCCAAAATTGTCGTCGGCGACGTCATCTTCTATTAATCTCGACTTCGCGACGGCGCTTTTATGACGACTGATCCCACCAACACGGACTGCCCCTCGATGTGTCGCGCACTTTGCGCCCTTGCCGTGTTCACCGCCATGTCTCTCTCAACGACGGGTTGCACAACGGTGGAATCCGACATGCCCTGGAATGCGCCACCAAGCTGGCAAGGAAGCCCCAGCATTCCGGGTCTCAACGGCGACAGGTAACAAAACGACCTTGCGGCCGTACACGCTTTTGTTGTTAGCACCAGCGCCTACTCCGACGTACGCAGCCAGATGTCCCCAACGCCCGTCGCTTCGTAACGATTTGTGATAAAGCCGTTCACCGCATCACTTAGTGAGCGCACCCCTTGATCATAAATCACAAGCTCCGGCGGCGCCGACGTTAGGACCTGCATCACACGCGCCCCCTTGTCTTCATCCTCGAGAACCCGCAGCATCCCGTCGTGCAAAAAGAAGTAACGATAGGCATGGGGGCGAAAAACAGCACAGCCACGCCAGCCGGTTAGCACGGTGTCGTTTGGCGACGAGAGATGCATAACGGCTTCGAACTCTGTCCGCATGGGCGTATTGCGCGTGCGCGCTAGCGCATCAATCTGCGCCAGGGGCATCGCCAGGAAGACAAGCAGCAGAACAGCGACCGGTCGACGCGCCACATCTGATATATGAACCAGATAAAGCAACAGAACCATCGGCGCATGCCTGTCAGGACCAGCAAGGAATATCGTCACCTGCGCTGGCTGATTCCAGCCGCGCTTCTTGGTACGGGAATCGCCATTGTAGGACTCAACCAACCGATGAAGCGAATAGCCGCAAAGCAGATCTTAGGCCCATCAACAAGTATGCGCGCTAATCCGCACCCGGAAACGACAGTGGCCGTTCCGCGAAACGGTACTCATCGACGGGCATGCCACCAATGATGTGTTCCTGTAAAATGCGCTCCAAAACCTCCGGCGTGCAGGAGTGATACCAAACGCCATCCGGATAAACGACCGCAATGGGCCCGCTTTCACAGATCCGTAAACAGTTGGCCTTGGTGCGATAGACGCCGCCCGCGCGGCTCAATTCCAATTCGTCCAAGCGCTGTTTGAGAAAGGCCCACGACGCGAGTCCAGCATCCTTGCTGCAACATTTGGGGTTGGTCTGGTCACAGCAGAGCAAAATGTGCCGCTCGATTTTTTCGACGGCATGCAGATCAACGCGCGCGCGCATTGCATTCAAATCGACCACGATAAAATCCTCCAATTCGGTCCACGTCGTTGCGAAGGGATATTAAATCAGGATCAACGCCTACCAGCAAAGCCTATCCACAGGTATTTCGGGCATCCACATCGCGGCGAGACGTGCTTGCCAACACAGGCGTTCCCCCCTAGGCTTAAAGGCTCAATTTCTCATCAATGAACAAAGGTGACGACAGGCATGATCGACAACATTATCGAGCTCTCACACGCTTACGGCGGCACATTCTATGTGCGCGGCGGCGGCGGCAACACCTCTTGTAAAGACGCCACCTCGCTCTGGATCAAACCCTCCGGCACCACCCTGGCGACACTGACCCGCGAAACCCTTGTTCGAATGGATCGCGCAAAGATGGCCGAACTGTACGACTACGACCCGTCGCCCGATGCCACCCAGCGTGAAGCTGACGTCAAAGACCTGATGGCCACCTCTGTGTTCCCCGATTCCTCAGGTCGCCCTTCCGTCGAGGCACCTTTACATGACTCGTTTCCCTACACCTACGTCGTCCACACCCACCCTGCACGTGTCAACGGGTTGACTTGCGGGGTCCAGGGCCCGGCAGAGTGCGAGCGCCTTTTTCCTGACGCCTTGTGGGTTCCCTATGTCGACCCCGGCTACACCTTGTGCATGGTCGTGCGTGAAGCGATGATGGAATACACAAAGCGCACCGGCGCCTGCCCGAAACTCGTCGTGCTTGAAAATCACGGCATTTTTGTGGCGGCCGACACGGTTCAGGAGATTCACGACTTGTACGCACACGTCATGGACACGCTGGGCGCCGAATACAGCGCAGCGAACACACCGGAATCGCTGACCCTGATCGGCGATTCGCCAGACGTGGAGACGGTCAGCGCAACGACGGCTGCGATTCAGTCGGCGCTGGGATCCAAGCAGGCAGCCTACGTGGCTGCGCACGCACCATTCCATGTCCCGCAGGGGCCGTTAACCCCGGACCATATCGTCTATTCGAAATCATATGCCCTGGAGTGCGAGATCGTGGATGCAGCCGCCATTGAGGCCTTCATCGCCGCCAACGGTTACCCCCCCTCCGTCGTGCGCACGTCTGCAGGGGTGTTTGGCGTTGGGTCTACCGAAAAAGACGCCGCGCTGGCGGTTGAGTTCGCAGAGGATGGCTCAATTGTCGAGCAGTTGACGGCAAAATACGGTGGTATGCGCTACCTGACAGACGCGTCGCGCGAGTTTATCGAAAACTGGGAAGTGGAATCCTACCGCAAACAGATTTCGACCGAATAATCACGTTTTCGGGGCAAAAAAATACGCCCTGATGGTCCCGTTTCTAGCGTGCCACGCTTGCCGTGGTTGGCCAAAAACATAAGGAACGATCAGGGCGCTCAGATGGGCTAGTAGGTATCGACCCATCCAGGAGCGACGCGCCCAGCATATTGCAGGCGCGCCATCCATTTTATTTAGTAACGGTGTCCACCACCGCCGCCGCCGCCGTAGCCACCGCCACCGCCGCCGCCGCCATAGCCACCACCGCCACCGCCGCCGCCACCGCCGCCGCCATCGCGACTTGGACGTGGTTGCGATTCGTTGACACGAAGCGGACGTCCTAGGAAGTCGCTATCGTTTGCGCCTTCGATCGCAGTCTTAGCTTCATCGTCATTGGCCATCTCAACGAAGCCAAACCCGCGGGAGCGTCCCGTTTCACGATCCAAAATGACTCGTGCCGAAGTAACCTGACCGAACGCTTCAAAATGCTCCTGAAGAAGCTGATCGGTTGCAGAAAAAGGCAAATTGCCTACGTAAATATTCATCCGTCATTACCTTACTGTATCATGTATGCTCAACACCGGTACGCAAACCATGACACGCGTTCAAGCCCGGGTGTGGTTGGCCATTCACAACAAACAGCACATCTATTATATTTTCGGAATCAATACCACCGTGAGACCGAAAACCACCGACGCTATAACGCATAAATCGAAACAGACGACAGTGCCAAATCAGGTCCAACGGCACCAACCGTTTTTCCTGAACGTGTGGACTTTTGCGTATTTCCGTTATTATTGCAACAATTCATTATCTAATGACGACGACTTGTCACACCATCGCGCCAGGTCCCGACAACACTAACTCGGGCGTTCGATCCGGCTCAAGCCACCCATATAGGGCACAATAGCCTCAGGGAGCTCGATGCTTCCGTCAGCACGCTGGCCGTTCTCTAGTATGGCAACGACCAAGCGGGGCAAGGCGACGCCAGACCCATTAATGGTGTGCAAATGCTGTGGTTTTCCGTTGTCCGCGCGATGGCGGATGTTGGCCCGGCGGGCCTGAAAATCTTCAAAATTGCTGCACGACGAAACCTCAAGCCAGTCATTTTGCCCTGGCGCCCAAAGTTCGATGTCATAGCATTTGGCTGCCGCAAAACTGAGGTCACCGCCACAGAGCTGAAGGACGCGATACGGCAGCTCGAGGCGCTGCAAGATGTCCTCTGCATCGGCCAGTAATGTTTCCAGCTCATCATAGGACGTGGCGGGATCAACGAACTTGACCATTTCGACCTTGTCGAACTGATGCATGCGAATCAATCCGCGCGTATCCTTGCCGGCAGCGCCCGCCTCGCGGCGGAAACAAGGCGTGTAGGCCGTGAGCTTAAGCGGCAGCGGCTCATCGATGACTTCGTCACGATAGATGTTGGTCACGGGCACTTCGGCCGTCGGAATCAAATACAGATCGTCGGACGGCACGTGATACATATCCTCAGCCATTTTGGGTAACTGACCTGTGCCGGTCATCGACTCGCGATTGACGACAGAAGGCGGCCAAACCTCGCGATACCCATGATGCGTGACGTGCACATCCAGCATGTATTGAATCAAGGCCCGCTGCAAACGCGCCCCCGTGCCGGTGTATAGAACGAAACCGGCGCCACTCAGCTTGGCTCCGCGCGCAAAGTCGACCAACGCCAAATCCTCAGCAAGCGCCACATGCCCTTTGGGCTTGAAATCGAATGTGGGAATATCGCCATGTTCGCGCACAAGCACATTGGACGATGCATCTGAGCCCGCCGGTGTGCTTGTGTGGGCCGTGTTGGGAATCGCAAGCAGCGCCTCGTGCAAGGCCTCCTCGTTGGCGCGGCCTTCGACCTCCATGGCAGCAATTTCTTCACCCAGCGCACGCATCGAGGCCTGCACCTCGGTTGTGTCTTCGCCACTGCGCTTAAGCTGGCCAATGTCTTTCGATACCGCGTTGCGGCGCCCTTTGAGCCCCTCCATCTCGGTCAAGCGAGCGCGACGTGCTTTATCCAGCTCAAGAACGCGATCCAACACCGCGGGGTCAGCCCCTTTCAAGGCCAGCCCGGCACGGACTTCGTCCAAATCGTCTCGTATACGTCGAATATCCAGCATGATTCATTATCCATTAGGATGCACACCGCGGCATGCATGTCGGTTTTCAATGAGGCCGAAACCCTATAAAATCAGGCCCTGCAACGAAAGCAGAAAAGCAATTCAACGAAAGGACGTTACGTTTTCTAATGGCAAGGCGCATTGTAGCGTTTAATGTACAAGCATATGAAAAGAAACATTGTTCTATATTTTTCAAGCGTTGCCCTGGCGATGGCCGCGGGTGCAGCACTCGCATGGCCCGCGACGACATTAGCACAGACCAATGCCGCGCATACCGCCAATCAGGCACGCGTCGACACGTTGAATGCCTCAAACCACGCCACGTACAGCGACAGCTCTCATGTCCTTGTTCTTCCCGGGTTAATCGCTGACAGGGAGACGCGCGAGGTTCGTTTCCTGGCCGAAGCAACCGGTGTTGGTGCAAATGAAATCATCGAATTCATGGTCGTGGGCCCCGGAAGCAGTCACGATTATGAATCACTGGCCGTCTCTTTCGCCAAGGCCAGCGATCTCAACGAGGCGCTGCGCTTCGTGGGCATGCCGGCAGGACGCGCCGTGAATTACGCCGACCTGGCATTTTGGCCCAAGGGCGAACGTGTGATCGTTCATGTTTCGCCGCTGGACTCACCCACAAACAACGCGGCTGCGTGGGCCGACCCCGTCCGGATAGAGAACCTGATCTGGCTCAAAGAAAAAGGCCAGCCCATGAATGCATCCGGGCTTGTTTTCACCGGATCCAGAATGGTCCCCGCACCGGACGGCGGCACCAACATGCTGTTCGCAGCCGACACCACAGATCCAAGGGCGATCATTTCGACATACAATGAACCGCAAACGCTGCTCGATGTCCCTTTTCAAGCGGGCAAAGGATCCGTCTACGCCAATCAGATCATGCGCGAGTCGCACGCAATGCAAAAGAACACCTTGCTAAGCTTTGTTATGCGCCCTGAGCGTGAGCACGACAAACCGCGCGTGCTGGACATGACCCTATGGGTCGCACCCGACGCTTCAGGCGGACACGCACTCTCCAATGCAACCTTCACCCTGCGCGACAACAAATCCCAGCCACAACTCGGCCCCACGAATCTTCCTGCCATCGTCACGTATCTGGCAAAACAACAGTCCACAGCCGAACGTGACCCCTTTATCACGCTGGCCTTTTCGCCAGACATGCCCCTTGCGATGGCGCGGCATCTCAGCCAGGTGTTTTCCGAACTGGAGCGCCGCAACGGCCTGCGTATCGAGCCCCCCCTACAAGGCCACGTCTACTACAAGGCCCTCATTCCACCAGAGCACAACCGCGAACGCGAAGGACGCATGCAGCAGCCCTGGGAACTCCACATGCTTCAGGAAAACGGCGCATGGCACGGCAACCTCGTCCAGATCGAAGAGGACTACGACGCCACGACGGCGACGTCCGTTATAACGCCAACGTCATATCCCGTCACTTCGAGTGAGGCCTTACGCCAACAACTGAACGACGCGCTACGCACCGAATTACGAAGCGGAATCGCAGCCCAACCCGCCGATGATGTGCGTGCAACGCTAGAGAAACAGCTCGAAGCCATGGCGGGAGCCGATCTGTGGAAGGCGCCCGGAGAAAAGCTGTTCAGCACGATTCAGAACGCATTGTTTAGCGCAGGCATCCAAATGACGTTGCCGACAAAGGTGCGCCAGTTGCGCGTGATCCTCATGTATGCACCGAACGACATGACGTATGGGGACGCAATGGCATTTTTAAAAGATGCCACGACAAGCCACCCCACAATTCACATCTACCTGCCCAAGACCGAGACGATCTCAAGCCCATAAAGATGTCGGGTACGCGCCCGATTCAATCAAGGCGGTCACGCTGGCCTTCACATCAGCTTTTTCTTCGGGGTAGGTGACGCCGACCCATTGACACGGCGACGCCAGAACCTTGACGCGGGCTTCGCCGCTGCAAATCAAGGTGTTGACCGCAGCTGGCACATAGAACTCTGATGTCGCATCGGCCCCTTGCGTCTCCAAAAACGTTTCGAACTGAGACGTCAAGTGTCCGAAAAAGGACGGCTTAAACCCCCACATGTTCATTGACGCAACCTCATCGCCCGTAAGCACATCGTCGCCTGCCAAAATCTGATCGCCGCTGCGCTCGACGTGCGTTTTCTCGACAACATCCTCGAGCAGACCATCCGGCGACAACGCACAAATGCCGCGCGACACGTAACCGTGATCCGACAAGGTATTCCCAAGCACAAAACCAACCATGCAATACGCCGCCGGATCATCCGCATTGGCATCGAGAGCATCGGCTAATCGTTGAAAAGATTCCGCTCCATAAAAATCATCGGCATTGATAACCGCGAAAGGGCCATCCACAACCGAGGCCGCCGCCAATGTTGCTTGCCCGGTGCCCCACGGCTTTTCACGACCCGCAGGCGGTTGTTTCTCGCCCGGCAGATCCTCCAAGCGCTGGTGCACATAGTCGACCGCAACATGCCCATCAAGGCGTGCGCCAATGGTGGCCTTGAAATCGGCCTCGATGTCGGGGCGAATCACGAAAACGACATGTTCGAAACCGGCACGAATGGCGTCGTAGACGGAATAATCAACGATCACTTCGCCGCTCGGCCCAACCGGGTCCAACTGCTTCAGTCCACCATAGCGACTTCCGATGCCGGCAGCCAACACGACCAGTGATTTGCGACTCATGTACGCCTCGTGGTTGATTGACGCGCATGGCGCCAAGATGGGCACGACTTAGAAAAAGACTTTCAGCAGTCCCAGAATGCCCTGCTTCCAAGGCACGCGATGCGAAACGCCGGACTGGTTTTCGAACGACGCCAGATTGGCAATGTACCAGTCGTAGTTTCGCACCAACGCGTCTTTGTTGGAGAATTTGGGCTTCCAGCCAAGCGCGTCTGTAATTTTGTTCGTTGAGACAAAGGAGTCTTCGCACGCGGTTTCATAGACCCACTTGTAGAGCGGCGACAATTTCATGGCCTCAAGGATACGCAAGGTCCAGATGATCGGGCGAGCCGGTGTGCCAATGATCTTCTTGCCGAAGCCGGCGCGATCCAGAACAGCCTGATAATCTTCTTTCATCGTCGTGAATTCTTCTGCGCCCACATTGAAGGTATCGTTCGCCTTTTCCATCGGCCCGGTAAGCGTCAAATAGATCGCATTGCAAAGATCCTCAACGTCGAGAAGCTGATAGCGGTTTTTGCCGCTACCGATCATGGGAAAGCCCTTGCCGTCCTTGGCCCAGTCGTACAACAACGCGAACACACCCAGGCGTTCGGGTCCAATGAACGATTTGGGGCGAATGACCGGCACACACATGCCCTTGTCGCGATACTCCAGGCAGGCCTTTTCGGCTTCGATCTTGGAAATTCCGTAGGGGCCAACGCCAATCAGCTTATCCTCTTCGCAAAGTGGGTGATGGTCGGGAATGCCATAGACGGCGGTACTGGAAATGTGCGCGAAGCGCTCGACGCCCAATTCATGGGCGGTCTTGATCAGGAGTTTGGATCCATCAATATCAACAGAGAAGATGTCTTCTTTTTTGTAGAGCGGAAGTGCGGCAGCCGTGTGTACAACCCAATCGCAGCCCTCCATGGCCGTTTTGACGGTTGCTGCATCGCGAATGTCACCCACCACGTGCCGGACGCGGTCTTTTTCGGGATAGTCAAAAGGCTCTAAATCCAGCGTTACGACGTCGGTGACGCCTTGCTCGAAGAAGTAGCGGACCAAATTGATCCCGAGAAAACCAGCACCACCGGTGATGAGAACTTTTTTGCTCATAATCAAAATCTCCGTTCTTAAAAGGCCCGAACAATACCGACAGAGGGCCTCAAAGTCAACGCAACGGACCCGCGACCTAAAGGGCGAGCCATGTGCGCCAACGCGATCCGATATGGCCCCAATCCAACGCGCGCACGGCCCGACCCGCTTGCGGCACGCCATCCTCACAAGAAAAACGTCGATTCCAAGGGCGGTCGTAAAGAACCAACGGGATACGCGTGTGGTCCCGAAGATAGTCCGCCATGACGGGCGCATCTTCAATGGCCAGCGCGAATGTCATCTCGGCCAGTTCCGCCGGCGTAACACTGGCGGATCCAGCGTCGTTGCGCCCATATTTGTCAACGAAGACGATGTCATGAACCGGCATATCATGCTGTGCCAACCAGGCGTGCGAGATGTCGGCACACTCGGGCGGACGCCCGGTGACAACCGAAACGTGCAGCCCCGCTTCACGCCAGGCGTGCAAGACATCGCGTGCCCCGGGAATGGCGCCAAGCGCGCCAAGAAAGTCGTCTTTGTGACCCAGCACCATCAGACGCTCGTACTCGTCGCGCGTCAAATCAAAGGCTTTCCACAGTTCGAAGGAATGAATGTCGTCGAACGCGACATCACGCCCGAAGGCGTCGCGCGCAATGTCAGTGAAGCCCAACGCGGTTTCGCATAGGACATCATCGAAATCAATATACACGCGTTTGGGCGAGGAGTGGGTCTGCATCATGCCGGGCACCCTAACGCAGGGCGCCATGACGCACAATAGTCTTGTGGTTCGCACGTGCATCGCGTTTGATTGTCCACCATGAAACAGCTAATCGCCATTGTTCTGTTAAGCGCGACCTGCGCATTCGCGCGTGCCCCCCTCAACGCCACCAACGCGATCACCCGCATTGCGTTCGGATCCTGCAATCGTCACACCGGCGATCAAAGCTATTGGGCGCAAATCGCCGCGCAATCCCCTGATCTCTGGATCTGGCTGGGCGATTGCGTCTACAACGACACCGAAGACATGCAAGTCATGCAGAACAAGTACAACAGCATGCGGGCCCATCCGGACTACGCCGCCTTCCGCGCCGTCACCGACATCGTTGGCACGTGGGATGACCACGACTACGGCATCAACAACGGCGGCAAATCCTATCCTCAGAAAGTGACCAGCCAGCAGCACTTCCTGGACTTCGTCGATGAGCCAACAAACAGTCTGCGACGCGCACATGCTGGCATTTACGGCCTGCAGGACTTTGGCCCACTCGGGCAGCGCGTCCGCGTCATCTTTATCGACGACCGCTATTTTTCAGACGCACCCGGCCCGCAATCCGACCTGCTGGGCTCGAATCAATGGGCCTTTCTCGAATCGGCACTCACGGCAGATGCTGCCGACGTATTCGTCATCGCGTCCGGCATTCAAGTGCTTCCGCAAGATCACCCCAATGAACGCTGGTCCAAATTTCCACATAGCCAGAAACGATTGTTCGACATGATCCGCGCCGCTAAAACGCCCGGCGTGCTTTTCATCAGTGGTGACCGACATATGCACGAGATCAACATGCGCAACGACGAGCAGACGCCCTATCCTTTATACGAATTGACGTCGAGTGGCCTGACGCACGCCTACCATTCGTTGAAGCAAGAAAAGAACCGTTATCGTGTTGGCCCGAAGCTCGCCAAACGCGGGTTTGGCATGATTGAATTCAACTGGGACGCCACGCCACGAAGCGTCGAATTGCGAATCCATCGAATCTCCGGCGAGCGTTTCCACCAGATCAACATCCCCCTGCACATCCTCGCACCTCACAAAGACCTGGACTGAACCCAGCCCGCTTTGCACTTCACAATCCAAGCCGCCCTTGGTATCAAGGTGCTGAACTTTGAGAGGAACGCGATGGACAATCTCTGGGCCCCCTGGCGACTCGACTACATTAAGGCAGATAAGCCGGACGGCTGCTTTCTGTGTGAGGCACTGTCCTCTAGCGAGGATCGCGATAACCTACTGCTATGGCGTGGAAAATACTGCGGCATCATCATTAATCGCTATCCGTACAACAACGGCCACCTGATGGTCTTCCCCTTGCGCCATCTGCACGATGTCCTCGACATGACGCCCGAAGAGGACTTGGAAACGGCAGCGCTTGTCCGCGCTTGCGTGTCGGCACTGCGTAAACACTTGGGGCCACAGGGATTCAACACCGGCGTCAACATGGGCAAGATTGCGGGCGCAGGACTTGAAGAACACCTGCACACGCACATCGTGCCTCGCTGGATGGGCGACACAAATTTCATGCCCGTGCTGGCGGGCATCAAGGTTGTCCCGCAAGCCTTGCTCGATTTGTTTGATCAATTGGCGCCTGAATTCGCCCAACTCGACGAGTAGCGCCATGAGCCGCGTCCGCCTTGAAATTGACCTCGATGTCCTGCGCCAAAATTTCGCGCGCATTGCCGAGCGCGTCAGCCCGTGTTCTGTGATGGCCGTGCTGAAGGCCAACGCATACGGACTGGGCACACAACCCATCGCGCACGTCCTGATCGAAGCTGGTGCCGCCCGACTGGGCGTCGCCGACGTCAACGAAGGGCTCGACCTGAAGGACATGGGTGTGCCGATTCACATTCTTGGCGCTGTGCTGCCGCGCGAAATCGCCCCCGCCATTGCGGCCGGTTTGACGCTTCCGATTACAGATGTGGATTCGGCCGCCTTGATCAGTCGTGAAGCGGTCGCGCAAAACACCGTCGTGCGGGCACATGCCCTGATCGATTCCGGCATGGGGCGCCTGGGCATTCCGATCGCCAACGCCGTTGACGTGATTCGAAACTGCGCCGCCCTACCGGGCATCGAGCTCGAAGGACTGTACTCACACTTCCCCATGGCCTATCACGGCGAGGACCCGTACACGTGCGCCCAATTGCAGCGCGTGCGCGATCTATTAAACGATCTGGCCGGCGACGGAATCACCTTTGCCATGCGCCACATCGCCAACAGCGACGCCGTCAACAATGTGAGCGATGCGTTTACGGAGCCGTTCAACATGGTGCGCGTTGGCATCAACCTGTACGGCGCGTTTGACACGCGCGGTGCGCAGTCCATCGCACTCGACTCTGTTTTGACGCTGCGCAGCGAACTGGTGGCGGCACGCACGCTGCCCGCAGGCACGCGCATCGGCTATGGCGGCACCCACACACTGACGGCCGAAACGCGCGTCGGCACCGTGCCGGCCGGATATGCCGATGGTTTGCCGCTGGCCCTGTCAAACAACGGACACGTGCTTGTGGATGGACAGGTCTGTCCCGTCCTTGGACGTGTTTCCATGGACTACACCACCATCGACCTGAGCGCCGCACCAAAGGCCCGCGTCGGGGATGACGTTGTCTGCATTGGCCACATGCAAAACGAAATCATTCGCGTCGAAGACTGGGCGCGCATCAAGGGCACACACTCGTACGACATTATCTGCTCAATCGGCAATCGCGTGACGCGATGCTACACCCCAGAAAAGGACGCCACACCATGAACATTATCAGCACCGACACCGCCCCCGCCGCCATTGGCCCCTACGCACAAGCCATCACCAGCGGCAACCTTGTCTACTGTTCAGGTCAGTTGCCCGTCAATCCCGCTAGCGGCGACGTTGTCGAAGGCGGCATCGTCGAGCAGACGCGCCAAGTGTTTCAGAATCTGGCGGCCGTGCTTACTGCCGCCAACAGCAGCATGGCCCAAGTCGTCAAGACGACGGTTTTCCTCTCAGACATGAATGACTTTGTCGCGATGAACGGCGAGTATGCCGCCGCCATGGGCGAGCACACCCCTGCGCGCGCCACCGTCGAAGTATCGCGCCTGCCCAAGGATGTGTGTGTCGAAATTGAGTGCATCGCCGAGTTGGGCTGAGCCCAGCGCTTAGACCGTATGACGAATCGTTCGATGGGCGAACCAGAGCGTAAACAGGGCCGCGCTCCAGACGATGCCGAAGACGCCCCACCATATGCCGAGCAAACCCATTCCGAAGAACTGCGCGAGTAGCGGAAAAAAGATGAACGGCGCCACCAGTTGCCGCCACAGGCCCATCCACACGGCAAACATGGGCCGCTTCATACCCTGTAGCGTCGACACGGACGTAAATAGAATCACGTAAGGAAACAGTGCGCCGGCGGCAATTCGCAAATACTGCGTGCCAATGCGAATCACCTCGGGCTCGTCCGTGAACGTCGCCATCAACGCGGGCGCAGCAAAAAAGAGAACCACACCGGCTGGCACAAGCAGGTAGGCGCCAAAGCGCATACACGTGAACACGCTTTCGCGCACACGATCCAGACGCTTGGCGCCGAAGTTCTGACCCGCCAACGCAAGCGCAGCGGTATTCAGGCCGATCGTCGGCAAGAGCATGATTTGCTCCATCCGCGTTGCCACACCGTAGGCAGCAACGGCATCTTTGCCGTATCGACTGATGAACCATGTAATCACAAATATTCCCACACCGATCGTGAGCATGTTGAACGTGGCCGGGAAAATATTGGCCATCAACTCACGCATGCACGCTGCGCGTGGACGTAAGTAGTGCACGGAATGGCGCCCCATTAGACCGGTATGCGAGACTTTACGCGCCAGATAGAGACAGATCAACAGCTCAATCAACACGGTCGAAACAGCAACGCCCCGAAATCCCATCGCAGGCAGCCCCAGGCCCCCGTAGATGAACCACGGATTGAGAATCACGTTCAGGCCGAAGCCGACGATCAACGTATTGCGAAAAGAGGTCGTGTCCCCGACCGCGTTGAGCGGTGCATTCAAGACGCTCGCGAAAACAAAGAAGGCGCCGCCCAGGAATATGATACGCATGTAGGTCGTCGCGATCGCCAAATAAGATCCATCGGCGCCAAGAATCTGGAAAAGAAACGGCGCCGCCCAAATACCCACAACGGTAAGGAGAGCCGAAAGCACCACCCCGAACGTAATGACCTGGCCGCAATAGATTTCGGCCGACTCGCGATCTTTCGCCCCCAAGGCGTTAGCAATCACCGCCGTCGTCCCGGTGCCCGTGCCGGAGGCCAGGGCAATCACCAGGAAAAAAACAGGGAACGAGATCGACATCGACGCCAGCGCATCGGTGGACAACTGTCCCGCAAAGTACGTGTCGACGACGTTGTACATCGTCTGGAAAAAGAAACCCACAGCCGCAGGCACGGCAATGGCGCGCACGAGGCGGGGGACCGGGTCGGCCGTCAGATTAAGCGGCGCCGTCACAAGCTTTGTGCCTTAGGCGTCATGCTTCACCCAGACGCTGGCATCGGCAACGCTCCACTGAAACTTACGTGCGTGCTCGCGAATGCAAAAGGGCATGTCCTGCCGATGACGCAGCGTGAACTCGATCGAAAGAATGGCAGCAACGCCATCCCATCCGCGCGCGGCGCTGTCATCTTGGGCGCCCAACCACGCGTCGGATGCCGTAAAGGTTTCGAGCCATGTATAGGGCGTGGTGAGCAAGAGTTGGCCACCCGGCTTCACACGCGCCATGCCTTCTCGCAGGCAGCGTGCCGGATCCGGCGTACGGCAAATCAAATTTGCCATCATAACCACATCGTATTGCCCCAGGTCCTGCGGCAACGCCATGGCATCAGCCACGCGAAAGGAGACGCGCTCACGTTTGCAAGCCGCGGGCACACTAAAACGGCGCGGCGTCCGAATACGACCTTCTTCCGCGATCCAATGATCGACATGGCCCTGATCAGCCATCGCTTGGGCGGTGTCTATAAAGCGTTGCGACAGATCAAGGCCCGTGACCGATACGCAACGTTCAGACAGCGCCAACGCGGAACGCCCAACGGCGCACCCCACGTCCAACGCCGTGGCCTCGGCGGGCAAAACGTCTTTTTGCAGGAGTTCGTCAACGCAGCGCTGCGGAAAATCGAGCGCATCTCGTGGACCAAAAGCGTAAGGCATGCCATCGTCCTCGTTGCCATAATGCAGCAGCAAGTATTCCGACAGTAGCGCATCGCTTTCGTAGTCGTTGCTCATCGCGTGGGGACGCTCCTACGCCAGCACAGCGTCGATAAACGCGGTTGTCTGATAGTTTTCAAGAATCACCGTGGTCTCGCCCTGCTTGTGCATGCGTACCTGCGGGACTTTGATTTCCGGCGTTTTGTGCGGTGCGTACAGAATATCGTCATGGGTAGCGTTCATTTTCTCCGCAAAGAGATCCGGCGTCAGATGCCCGCCCAGATGATCGCTTCGACCCGTCGCCACGTGAAAGGTGCCCAGAATTTTTTCGTCCTGAATGTCGCGCCCCGACACCGGCAACACCTGCGTGCCAAAACCGAGTTCGCCAATGACGCCCGTCACGGGGTCGCTCTTCAACTTGGCGTTATGCGCGGCGACGGTGTCGGCGTCGCCGGACAGAAGCGTCGCCTCTTGAATGCGACCGTCCGATACACGCATCATGCCGATCGTGCCATTGTCATACTTCAGCGGAAACGCGCCTTCAGCACGTTGGGGAACAAAATACACCTCGCCGGCAGGAAGGTTGGCCACATCCGGCACGCGCTCTCGACACAGTCCATGACTTTTCTGCGCCGCTTGCTTGTCAGTAAGAATCTTCAACGTGGTTGACTCGCCACCGCACTCGAAATCGGCCTCGAACCAATCGGCTTCCGTCATGGCGAGGCGCAATTTTTCAGCGTCGGCGCTCACGTCGCGATAATCCACACATAGGCCCGTGCTGAGAATGATGTCGTTCATGCCGTGCATCGTTGCGCCGCGGAAACCATACTGTTTGGCAAAAGCGGTCAACGGCGCCGTGGCAGAAAAGGTCGAGATGCAGAGAATGATCTCGTATTGCTTATACACATCCTCAGCGAGGCTGATGTGAGTCCCGTCGGGCGCCATCGCCTCATCAGGCAAGTCCAGGTTGCTTCCGCCCGTTTCGGCATAAGCAAAAAGCTCCCCGCCACGCAGCCTCAACTCCGCCATGACACCATCACGCAGGGCGTTCTGAAAATCCTCCACGGCATGACGCTGGATCGAATAGCGCGCGTCCTTCAGAAAACGTAGATCGTTAACGTCCGCCGGGTCGGGCAGGTCGATCAGAATGGCGACGCGGTCACCGGGTTGCGGATCAAAGACGGTCGTCAGAAGGCGTGTCAGAGAAAATGGAGGAAACCCATCGTTTCCTATGGTCATCGTTTCGGTTTCTGTGGTCGTCATTATCCTCCTCAATTAAAGCTGCGAACGGTTTTTTTCGATTTAAAGTCCCAAGCATACTGATGGGGTGCGGGGTGTGCCGTCAACCGCCATTCCGTTGGGCGACACCATGCAAACCTTACAGCATATCGTTGCGTGTCCGATAAATCTTGAAAGAATCGCCTGTTTTCCATAATGTAACGCCCCACTTTGACAAGAAAAACACATCGAGATGGATCATGAGTAACAAGCAATACAAGGTTGGTGTCGTCGGCGCAGGCGCTGTCGGTGGCGAAATGGTGCGCATTCTGCGCTCGCGCAACTTTCCGGCAGACGAGATTCGCGTTTTTGCGCGTTCTGAGCGCGACGAAGAGATCGATGGTGAGACCTTTCACGTGCTGCCCACGACCCTTGAAGGCATGGCCGGTTTAGATTTTGCATTTTTCGCCGGTACCGAAGGCGCCAAAGGTGCGTCGCAGGTTTTTGGCTGGGATGCTGCCGCACAAGGCACCGTCATCATCGACAATGGTAATGATTTCCGCATGGACCCGCGCGTCCCACTCGTGGTGCCGGAAATTAATCCAGAAGCGCTCGATAGTCACCAGAACTTCATCGCCAACCCGAACTGCTGCACGATTGTTGCCTTGATGGCACTTGGGCCCCTGCATCGCGCTTTCGGCATCGAGCGCATCATCGCCTCGACCTACCAGTCGGTTTCAGGCAGTGGCGGCGCAGCCATTCGCGAGCTTGAAAAACAAGCCCGTGATTATGTTGCAGGCGACCCGATTTCCGCGACGGAGTATGCACACCAGATTCTTTTCAACGTCATCCCTCAGGTCGGCGGCCTTCAGTCCGACACCCCCGGCTACACCAGCGAAGAAGCCAAAATGCTTTTCGAAACACGCAAGATTTTGGGCGACGACCAGATTCGCGTTTCGTCGACCTGCGTCCGCGTCCCTGTTTTCTATGGGCATGCCGAATCGCTGAACATCACGTTCCGCAACCCAGCCACCCCGGAAGATGCCCGCCGTGTATTGGGCGAAGCGTCTGGCGTTTCGGTCGTCGACGACGTCGACAATGCAGAATACCCGATGCCCATTTCGGCTGCACATCTCGACGATGTGATCGCCGGGCGCATTCGCCGAGACGACACCTGCGAAAACAGCCTGGCGCTTTTTGTTGCGGGCGACAACATCCGCAAAGGCGCGGCGCTGAATGCCGTCCAAATCGCGGAAACCATGATCGCACGCGGCTTGAAGTAAAGTGATTCCGCTTGCTTAAAACGCGTGCTTCGAGTGCACAATGCCGCATGCCAGAGTATAGCGAACAACTTCGAGCACAGCTTGGGCCCTACAAGACCTATCGCGTCGGCGTCAAAGAGGACGGTATTGCCCGTAGCGGTTATAAGCACCGCTACATTCTGCCGGAGACGTATCAGCGCCTTAACATTCTTGAGACCTATCGGCGCGAATTCTGGACGTTTTTCGACGACCCTAACGCTCGCAAGGACGTCCTTTCCCTGCAACCGGGGTTTCACCACTTGGATTCAACCCAAGCCATGTGCTTCAACCTGTTCGCTCCTTTCGTGCACGACCGCCACACGCGCCAGCTTTTGCTCGCGGCGCTGGGGCGCGACGACGCCACGGTTGGCACGCTGCGTTTCGATCGCATTATCGACCGCGCCGACATGCTGTGCGTCGACTTTTTCGTCGAGCTTGAATCCAGCGCCTGCCTGCTCTTCGAGATGAAGCTCACCGAAACCCAATTCGACGCCGTCCTTAAACCGACGCCGGGACAGACGCGACGCCTGCGCGACATGTACATTCCTTTGCTCCAGGGCAAAGTGCCGGACATCTACTTACAGGAACACACCTTCTTCCGCTATGACCATCTCTTGCGCAACATCGCCTTGCTCGAACTTGAGCGCGGCGATCACCTCTACATCATATTTCCGCGCCAGAACGACGCGCTTCGTCGACAGGAACACGACATCCAAGCCGTTTGCGCGATGTATCTTCGTGACCATGTGACCATTCTACACCTGGAGGACCTGCTCAAAGGAATACAGACTCGCAGCGCCGATCAAAGTAATCAATTCCGTGCACACTTCGACATGTTCAAAGAAAAATACCTAGTATCATGACCTTGCGCGACAGCATCAATGTCACCCTGTCCAGCATTCGCACCGAACAACTGATTGCCTCGGTCCTCTTTTTTCCGTCGTTCGGCATGTTGACCTACTTTCGCTATACCGAAATCGCCTCCGTGCGTATACCGGCCATGCTCTTGCTGGTCGCCCTGCTCCTGATCGCACACGCTTTCTGGCGCGTGACGCACGACCTGCGATGCCCAGCCTGCAAAGGCTCACTTGGCCACGTCATGCTGAACCCGAATTTAACCGGCAGTAATTATGCCGTTCTGCTATGCCCGGTTGCGTTTCCACATCGGGTTGAGACCTGCCCCCGATGCGATGCTCCCATGGACGAAAACACAACATTTCCGGTCAATCCATCGACAGAAAGCCCGCAAAAACAGCCTTAGGCCGACAAATGGCCTATTTTGCTTCTTTTTCGATTCCCCTTGTGGGACGTCGCTGATTGTGGCCACTATGTCCGATTGAGTATCACAGACCATCACCCACGTGTAAATTTCGACTCGTGTCGGACACACACCCTGAGCCGGGTCACTTTCCGCATTAAGTAGGTAAATTATATATGAGATTTCTTCGTCCCAGTGTCGTCGCACAAGAATTTCTGTCGAGCGATGAAAATATGCGCCTGCTTAACAGTACGCCGTTGGTCTTCATGCACCTTATGGTCTTGGCTGTTCCCTTTTTCGGCATCAGCTGGCCCGCCGTCATTGTCTGCCTCATCACTTATGCCGTCCGCGTATTCGCACTCACGGGTGGATATCATCGCTACTTTTCACACCGCAGCTACAAAACCAGCCGCGTCTTTCAATTCATCATCGGATTTGTTGGCGCATCGTCCGCGCAACGCGGGCCGCTCTGGTGGGCATCGCATCACCGTCATCACCACCAGCATTCAGATGGCCCTGAGGATATGCACTCGCCGCTGCAGCGCACCACCTTCCGCTCCCACATCGGCTGGCTGTTTACGCGCCGCTCCACATTCGCCTATGAACGCCGCGTGCGCGACTGGCTCAAATTTCCTGAGCTCGTCTGGTTGGACCGTTTTCATTTCGTCGCCCCCTTCTCTCTTGTCGCATTAATGCTCGGCCTCGGCTTCGTCTGCCAGAAGTTGTTCCCAACCTCCAGCGTGACGCCCATGCAAATGGCCATGTGGGGTTTCGTTGCCAGCACGGTGATGGTGTACCACGTGACCTGGTGCATCAACTCAGCCACGCACCTATTCGGCAACCGCCGCTTCGAGACCAAGGACGGTAGTCGCAACAGCCTCTTGCTCGCCCTTCTGACCTTCGGCGAAGGCTGGCACAACAACCACCACCGCTACCCCGCATCCGCACGCCAGGGTTTCTATACACGTGAAATCGATATCACCTACTACATCCTCAAGATGTTCAACAAAGTCGGTTTAATCTGGGATATTCACGCCCCACCGGCGTCCATCTACCGAGAAGCGGCCGAGAACGGCGAGAAAGCAAAGCACTAAGCGTGGTCGCACCCGTTGCCTGACGCATGGTTATGCCAGCGTCGGCGGCAAGTAGATAACGACGTCCGTTCGGGGCATCATTAACACGCTGTGTATCGCCGACACGTCCCCTTCCGGAACAAGGCCCAACCTATCCAACAGAGGGAAGCGCGCCTTCGTAACCCGCCCCTCGGTCAAGGCCAGACGGTCATGCCAGATGGCGTAGTTGCCCAAACGCCCATCGCGTCGATGAAAATACCCGCGCATCGGGTGGGTCAACAGAACGCGACCCGATTCTAGATCCGAAAACCCCGACAACCGCTGCGGCACGCAGCCCGTGTCTTCCAAGCTGAGTTCGGCTGGCGCCCAAGCACTACGCGACGTCATCTGGTATTTTCTATATCGATTCACCGCGACGTCATAGTCCGTCGAGAACTGAATATCCGCTCGGTGCCAAGGTAGCGACCAACAGAAGCGCGGGATCGCGACACGCCAGTTCGACAGCACCGTACCAAAAAACCACGCGACGTGTTCGCCGGTAACGCGGTCTGTGACATAGGCACGGTAATTGGTTTGCGCGAACGACGCACGCGGCCACGGACAAGCGGCGAAACGAAAGTCCTGATCAAAAAACGGCACCACGGATATTAGCGCCTTTAAACGCCCATCCGGCGACGCAATGCAATCCAGGTCGAAGCGCTCATGCACATGTGGCCGCAGTGCCTCAGGATCAACCAAGTAGGTGATGATGGCGAAATGTGTGAGCGTTGTCTCCGCATCCATGCCCCGCGCAGGCCGCGGCTCAGATGTGTCCTCTTTGGTTAATCTTATCTTTGGCCTAATCGGTGCGCACAAGATGCGTCAGCACTTCGAAGTGCGGCGTGCGTGGGAACATGTCAAAGATCTGCGTTGAGTCGAGCGCATAACCCGCCGCCGTCAAGGCTTTGAGGTCGCGACACAACGTATCCGGTCCACACGAAATGTAGATCAAATGACCCGGACCCAATTCACAGATTTCAGCACACACCTCGGCGTGCAGACCGGAACGCGGCGGATCGACAATCAGGAGGCCCGTGTCGCGGTCCAACGGACCCAGTGCATCCCGCGTGGCTTTGCGCGCCGACACATCAATAAAGGTCGTATCGCTTTGTGCCATGAGCTGGGCGTTGTGCTGCGCCGCTTTGATGGCCTCGGCATTGTTATCAATCCCCAGCACATTTCGGACGCCCATCTCGGCAGCGGCCAACGCAAACACGCCCACGCCACAATACAGGTCGACGACCATCTCGGGCGCAATTGCGCTTATCAGGTCAACGACCCGGTCCACCAGCACGTTGCCAACATCGCGGTTGATTTGAAAGAAGGACCGGCGCGGCACCCAGAGATCGCCGAAACGCCATTTTTCGGTCAACCACGGCACTTTGACTTCGCCCTCGCCGCGCCAATGCACGACGCCGTCGGTTTCGGTATAGCGCAAGGTCAGCGGTTCATTTTCGCGCAAGCGCAACAATCCGTCAGCGTGCAACTTCAGCAGCGTTTCGTTGATCGGGTCCACCGCGAGAGGGCAACCCTCGTCCAGGACGATAATCGACTTATTGTCTTCGCCTACATAACCCACCTTGAGGACATCGTCGACCAGCGTGGAATGCAGAACGATCTTATTGCGATACCCTTGTTCGCGCGGCGACGACACGACCGCATTGACGTTGGGCGCCTCCAGTCCCGCCATGCGTTTAAGCATGGAAGTGAACTGCTCTGACTTCATTTCAAGTTCGTGCGCGTAGGTCGTGTGCTGATAGCGACAACCGGGACAGCTCGATGCAAGCGGGCACGATGGCGTGATGCGATTGGGGGATGACTCCAACACCTCGACCAAACTCGCAGCGCGATGGCGTTTGTGGCGATGGACCTCCTTGACGCGAACCTGCTCACCCTTCAGCGCTCCCGGGACAAAGGTGACCAACCCGTCGATGCGCCCCACCCCTTTGCCGGGATAAGTCACTTCGTCAACGTGCATTTCGGATATTAAGGGGTCTTCACTCATGGGTATCGTCCGTTTGGCCATCCGCGTTTAGCAGGTCGGGTATCTCTTGCTGCGTACGCGTTAGGCGATGTATTACTGCTTCCCGTTCCGGGAACTGGGCCACCAGCTTGTCTGGCCTGGCCATTTCAAAATCAGAAAAATCAAATCCGGGAGCCACCGTGCAGCCCACCAGGCAAAACGACGTTTTGTCGACCAGTTCCGCGGCCATCCATGTTCCTTTCGGAACCACCAACTGTGGAACGGCGCCATCTTCGGGCCGCACCCCAACCTGTTGCGAGCGATAGCCCCAATCCGGATTCAGCATGTGTAGCAAGATCGACGTGCCATCATAAAAGTGCCAAATTTCATCCGAGGCAACGCGGTGAAACGCCGAAAAATCGTTCCCCGCCAACATGTAGTATATCGCCGTGCCGAAGGCATGATCGAAGCGGTAGCGCGACGGCAGTGCGGACTTGGGAATACTTTCGTCCGAACGGTAGTTCTCGTGAAAAAATCCGCCCTCTGGGTGTTCGACCAGGTTGAGATGTTTGATCCACGCTTCCGCCGTGTTCACGATGCCTCCTCCTGCCCGATGCTCGTGGATAATGTCTGGCAAGCCAGCATCATCCCCGTCAGTTCACTGAATCCCTCGGCCACGAAATCAGGTTTCACATCGGCGTGATCCAGATCCTCGCGACGCGACATCCCGGTCAACAGTAGCGCACTGCGCATCCCGCTCGCCGACGCGGCACGAATATCGGTCTCGAGATAATCACCAACGGCGATCACGTCGTCCGCGTTCAATCCCGCATGTTGAAGCGCCATGTTAAAAAGATGTGGCTCGGGTTTACCGATGACGCGCGGCAGGCAGTCACAGGTCGTGTTGATGGCAGCCAATAGGGCACCCGCTCCAGGGCGATAGCCATCTTCCATCTTGAGGGCCTTGTCTGGATTGGTGGCCACGTATTCAGCGCCCAGACCGATCAGGCTGCAGGCCTTGCGCAGCTTTTCGTATGTGAAGCCGCGATCCAAGCCCACGACGACATAATCGACATCCGTGTCACAGATCGTAAACCCAGCCTCGGACAAGGCGTCGACGAGGGCGCCTTCTCCCACCACATAAACGCGCCCAGGAGCCAAGAACTTGGCCGTGGCCTGTGCCGTTGTCACAATATCAGCGAGATCGCATTCGATTGCGTAACTTTGCAGCTGCTCGCGAATTTCCTCCGGCGTGCGATTGGATCGATTCGTTACGAAAAGACACCGAATGCCGGCGGCGCGCATATCACGCACAAACCGGGAGGCACCGGGAACTTCTTCGTTCCCCGTGTAGATGGTTCCGTCCAAATCGATAAAGAGCGCATTAACCGGCATGTCCACAAACCTTTATTATTACAGTAAAAGAGCCAGATCATCGGTTTTTTGGGCCATTTTGTCGAGGCGCAAACCCGAAGGGCAGGACACTGAAGGCCGTGGGGCGAAACACGCGAACGCTAGCGCTTGCCTTTTTTATAAGTGCTGTTATATTGCCCACTTCACTCGAACAGCGATCGCGGCCGTCTGGCCCGCCGAATCACTGACGACGGGGTGTAGCGCAGCCTGGCAGCGCGACAGCTTTGGGAGCTGTAAGTCGTGAGTTCGAATCTCACCACCCCGACCATTCAAGATCTTGTAGGATACATCCCCATCCCTTGCAATTCTTGTAGCCATAAGTCCTTACCCCGACCCTGTTTTTGACGAATCCTACAAGGTCTGGTCATTCAGAGCCGTTTTGGGCTTCTGGGTTTAATGGATGGGAAGGCATCCGATGGTCCCCTTGTACGAGGTGCACCCAGCACCACAAGACCAACCCCTAACCCAATGTTACTGTGACCTGCGCGGGACATAAATGCGAGGCATGAAAACGGTGGCACGGAGGAACGTTTCGAGAGAATCAGCGGCCGAGTTCATCACGCCCGCAAATGAGATGCTCTACAAATGAGTCTCGAACAGCAAGAAGGTAGCCCGGCGGCCAAACCGTGCGTCTCTGTGGGATCGTGGCTGAAGACCCTGCGCTACCGCAGACCACCGGCGGGCGCATGCGCATCATATTTGGGTATAACGAAAAGGCGAAGGAGATCCTCTATACCGATTCCTGGGGCGCGGGACACGAGCGAAAATGGATGTCCATCGAGGATGCACGGACAATTACCAGTGACCTTTACGTCTTCACGACACGAAGCTGAGGGCAGCTATAGCCTTCACGCACAAGGACTTGGGCGCGGTGTTGCTTCGAATCATTCTCTGATTGCGACTTGTGTTGACGGGGTTGATTGCTTTAGGTTTCTTCTTTCAACGATTGCGTATCACTTTAAGTATGACGGGATGGTAGACATGAAAAATCGAATTCTTATGGTTGATGACGAACCCGAGTTTCTGGAGCTGACCAAGTTGCGGCTGGAGGCCAACGGCTACGTTGTCGCCACAGCAGACGAAGGGCAGTCCGCACTGGCGGTGGCGCAGGAATTCAAACCCGATCTGATTGTGCTGGATATCAACATGCCCGGAATGGACGGCGGTGACGTCGCCGAGCGCATCCACGCGACCCCCGAACTGGCGCAGACCCCCATCGTCTTTCTGACCGCGCTGATCAGCGAGAACGAAGCCGCCACGACACAAAGTTCCGTGCAAGGGGAACACTTTCTCTCCAAGGCGGGCGGCTCTGAACGCCTGCTCGACTACGTCAAAAAAACCCTCGCCAATTAGGACGACGCCGGCGCGACCCGTGATCAGGCCTTGT
Organism: Kiritimatiellia bacterium; assembly: GCA_028822745.1. Lineage (GTDB taxonomy): Bacteria > Verrucomicrobiota > Kiritimatiellia > UBA8416 > JAIOPI01 > JAPKCZ01. The sequence goes on from JAPKCZ010000002.1 coordinate 24,277, forward strand.
AGGGCACGAACTCGTTTTGGGGGCGGAAGTCTTTTTCTTTGGCCACGGCGAGCATCTCGCGCCAGCAATTCAGCAGGCTCTGGGGCTCCGGCAAATCCTTCTTGAGCATTGCGTGGAGCTTTGGCAGGTTGCGCGACGGTTATGGCCAGAAACAGCACAAACAGGCCAAAGCGGCAGAGGCCGTTACAGGAACTACGTTCGGACAGCGTCTTGAT
>JAPKCZ010000147.1 GCA_028822745.1 Kiritimatiellia bacterium
AATAACAGGTGCCGGTTACGCGACCGCAAGAATCCGCCACAGATCAAATACACGGACGAAAGAGACGCCAACGCATAACGCCTAGCCAGCAGCACGTAATTCCTTGTAATCATCTTCTCTCTTTCGCGTTTAGCATACTGGTAGTTTCGAAACATCCGGTTCTGAGCGAATGTTCATTCTAAGCGACTAGTTCACGTCGGCCCAGTCGGCGATGGCGTCGTGCTGTGCCGCGTCGCCACGCAGCACCCGGACACAATCTTCTGCGGCGCCCATTTCCATAAGAAAACGGGATGCACGTGCGGACGCACCGATGTGCGCCGTCAACACGACATTATCCATACGGGCCATCGGGCCTTCGTAGGGCTCCGACTCAAACACATCTATAGCGGCACCACCAAGGTGCTGCTGTAACAGAGCATCTTCCAGCGCCTTTTCGTCGACAATCGGCCCTCTTGCTGTGTTGATAAGAAAAGCCCCTGTTTTCATTATTCCAATGCGCTCGCGGTTAAGAAAATGATGGTTTGTGCGCGTCAGGGGAATGTGCAACGAAACAAGATCCGACTCGCGCAACAACTGATCGCTGTCGCACCAACTCACATTCGGAAGCGACGCTTGACTGACAGCAGGGTTGGTATCGCAAGCAAGAATGCGCGGCCCGAAGGCAGACAGCAATTCGATGACACGTCCGCCGATTCTGCCTGCCCCCAGAATGCCGATCGTGACTTCGCCCACCAGGCGCCCCATCAAACGATTCCATGCACCTTCCCGCACCGATCGATCCGACGCGTGTACGTGACGCAACAAATTCAAGATATTGGCAACCGTCAATTCAGCCACGGCCTCCGAAGGGGCGTCGGGCGTATACGTCACTTGAATGCCACGCTGCTTGCAGTAGGCCAAGTCGACGCTGTCGAGACCGATGCCGACCCTACTGATCACCTTCAAGTCATCCGCATTGGCCAGTGTCTCTGCGTTATACGGCTCTGTCCCCGCGATCACCGCATGGACACCCTTCAGGCATTCCCCAACCTCACCGGCCCGAAGCCTACGTCCGCAGGGGTTTTTGACCACATCCCACCCCGTTGACTCAAGGTGTTCAAGCGGAGCACGACCCGTACCCCCGAAAGGATACGTAGCAATTAGGACTCTAAATTTTGACACAACACCATTTCATTTCACTAGCATCCCATAGGCCAAAGACAAGATTAACCACGGAGTACGCAGAGCGTAGGAGGAAGGTCGAAGACGGCTCTGTGTTCTCTGTGAACTCTGCGGTTATTCTCTTCTCCATGGACGCGAACTTCTGCCATGCAGCTTGCGCTCATGGCTTTCGAAACATTAGAAAATGCAGCTCTTCCATGCGCAGGATTCGGTCCTATGGAATGGTAGTGATTTCATTTTGAAATTACGATTACTGCTGCTTTATGAAAATGACATTAAAGACTCGACCCAGTCTAGGCAACGCCGTTTCATCAATTGGACTGAAATCGCTTAGGCGACAGGGCGTATAACCCCACGAGGCCAGATACTCTACGATCGTACTTAATGCGAAGCCCTGAGCGGCATAGGCATGCGGAGAGAGTTCGCAAATAATTGGAGCAGAAAACCCACGTCGAAACCAACCTTCCATACCTTTCAATGCACTGAACTCATACCCTTCCACGTCAATCTTTACGAGCGTGATACTTTCCGCATCACGCGCGTCCATGTAGTCATCGAGCCTGACCACCCGAACCAACTCTTGCCCCAATACGATCTCATCTGGAATAATCTCGCGCACCAGACTAGTGCTGCCCTGCATCCCGTCCCCCGCCAACACAATTTCTGCTTCCTGCGGCGTCTCGCCAGCCGCCACTCGATGAATGTCCAACTGGTAGTCAGGATTCATGTGGCCCAGAGCATCCAATCGGTCCGCCATCGCCACCGTTGGCTCAACGGCCAGCACACGCCCGGCAGGCGTTACCAGCCGCATCCCCCAAGCTGAAAGATATCCCAAATTTGCACCTATATCCAAAAACACGTCGCCTGGTCGGAGGAAACAACGCATCGCAGAAACCGCTTCAAACTCGAACTCGCCCGTTTTCATCATGCGGATGTAGTGCCCCAGCGATTCATCGAGATCGACACGTATCGGACCAATACGGTTCTTCAGTAGAGGCAACACGCCAGCGCGGCGCGCTTTCATCAGCACAGCCATGGTGAGCCGATGCGGATTTATCCTGACGAGGCGAACACAAGACGATAAACGCTGAAATATAGATTTCTTTTTTCTCAAAACACCATGCCCTTAATTACTGCTGAACTCCTTGGGCAGCGTAGAGTGCGAGAATTTCAGCCAAACGGAATGTGAATTCGTCGTCGATGTCGACAGATTCAATCTTTGGCGTCGGGTACATTATCGGCTTAGCTCCGATACGACGCCCATGCGCAGCGAAGGAACTCTGCGTAAAAATATAGATGCAGGAATTCTCTTCGAAAACGGGGTCCAGGTTCTGAGTCGGGATGAGATCTTCGGGATCGTGGTTTATAGGCACGCCCTGTGACGTATAGAATCGGCTCTGGAAATCATTCACACTGAATAGGGAATCGAACTCGCCTTCCCCTTCAAGGAATGCTTTTAACGCCGCGGCGATGGTCTCCGAACGCAAAAGCGGATTCGTGGAATGGGTCTGAAGGAAAATATCAGCATCGGATTGCGTCAGATCATACTCAAAAATCCTATTCGTACTGACATGATCGCCAACAAGCTCGGCAGGGCGCTCAATGACACGTACTTTGGGCGAGAACTTGGGGGCCTCACCCATGACGCGGTGACTGTCGGTATTAATCAGAATTTCGTCGACCGCGTAAGTGCGATCAAGCGTCTCAACAATGTGCTGATAGAGCGGTTTGCCGCTGAAATCTCTGAAGTTTTTTCCCGGCACACGCTCGCTGTGATCCTTGATTGGCACCAACGCTGCAACTTTTCTGTCATGTATCATTTTCGGTTCTTCGTTCGGGGTTCATCGTTCGGCGTTCTGCGTTCTGGTCTTTATAAGTTGATCCTATACTCGGCAGTTAAACAGGAGGCAACAGAGGTCGCCGAGCTTAATATATTTGGAGTTGAGGGTTTTGCGTGGACTCAAGCAATGCCGGCACCTAACACCCAATGGGTGTAGTCCTCATTCGAGACAAGCCCCTGTGCTTCGCCGCTTTTGCTATGCTCTGCTCTCTCTGCTTCCTCCTGTGCGATTCCTTCTGCTCTTTTTAGGGTGAACAGATCAGTGCTTGGTGCTTCAAAACATAATTACAAAATTCTTCCAATTATTAAAAACAAAGGTCATCTTGGTGTAATCATATTCCTTTGCGGCACTCACCACTAGGGCTCCACACCAAGTTAATCTAATGCCCAGCCACATTTCAATCATCGTTGTGAACTGGAACAATGCAAGCGACACGCTTGCTTGCATCGATTCGCTTCGCGACATTCAATATCCGGCCTTTGATATCATCGTTGTCGACAACGGCTCGCACGATGGCTCAGCAGAGAAAATCCAAGCAGCCGCTGACGACATCACACTCATTCGCAACGAACGCAATCTCGGGTTTGCCGTTGGGAACAACGTCGGCATCCAGCATGCGTTGCAGAAAGGCGCAGACGCTGTATTGCTTCTTAACAACGATACGACGGTTGATCCCGAGATCCTCAATGCTTTTGTCTCTGCACTGGACACACATCCTGACGCCGGTTTTCTGACCGCAAAAATCTACTACTTTGATGACCCCAACCGCATATGGATGGGACTTCCGAGATGGAACAACAGCATATGCAGTTTTGAACATGATGGCTTGGACGCCCTAGATGATACGAACGCATTTGAATGTATCGAAGAAGTGTCATATGCGTGCGGATGCGCGCTCTTTGCCACAGCCGAAACGCTTGCCAGCGTTGGCTTGATGGAGCCCAAGTTCTTTTGTTATTTTGAGGAAGTGGATTGGTGTTACCGCGCAGCGCGCAGAGGACTTAAGAGCTATTTCGTTCCCGAAGCCAAGGTCTGGCACAAGGTGTCGGCCACGTCGGGAGGCAAGCAAGCCCCAATCGTCCGCTATTTCCGAACACGCAATCGCCTGCTCTTCGCCCAACGTAACCTTGTCGGTCGGGAACGCACGACCTTTATGCGAAACGTACGCCGCGAGGGCCTGCGCGACATGGGCTGGCGTGAAACGGGCCTCCTCGCATCCCTTAAGCGCGCCTACTGGAACGTTGTTTCGCTGCGAACGGATCCGCAACGCTCGGCCTGGACCTGCGGAATACGTGACTTTTACCGCGGGCGCTTCGGCGATGCTCCCGACAGCATCAAGAGATTGCATTAACATCCCGCCTCGAATCGTTTTTTCGCGTGCAGATACAACGCCGAGTCCAGCGCATTGCGACTCACAATCAGCTTCCTAGTGGACGCCGGCAAAGCCTCAACGCCAGGGCGATCACGTGTCACTTTCTTGCGATCGACGTCCAGTAGCGTCCAAGACATTAACGCGGAGAGGCGTTCGAGAGACGCTTCAAACGCTTCCTGCAAACCCACGAAATAGAAGTCATTGTCAATGGCCCGCGTGGCGGTATCCAACATCGCATCGCGACAGTCACCAAAGGCCACGTCTTCACCGACGCCATTGCCCATTGCCGACAGTGCACGCACCTGACCATTGTCAATCTGTAAGTTCATCTCCCCCTCGACATACTGCTCAATCCCAATGCTTTCATCTCGAAGCTGTGTACCCAAGGGGTGTGATTGTGACGCCTTCAGGAAATAGTATTGCGAAACGACGCGGTCGACAGGATCACGCAATAGGGTGATGTAGACGCACGGATTCCCCCAGGATCTGTGCAAATTCATCGTACCATGGCCACGAACAACACGCAGTTGCGCCTGTTGTCCAGGATCCAGCGCACATAGGTGCCCCACACTCTCACGTACGGGTGAATCGACCTGTGCAATCTGATCGGCGGCATAGTTCGCGTCCATGACCGCGTTGAGTGTCGACCCCGCTGTTTTGGGAATGTGCACGAACACCACGGTTTCGCGTCCCGTCATGGCCTGGCCCGGCCTAATGATCTTAGCCAAACCTTACCCCTTCCCCGCCGCCACGTCAGCGCTTACCACCTTTTCGATCACCGCCAAAATTTTGGGAGGCACCACCGAAATGTCGTGACGCTCTTGCACTTTCACCTTCGCTCGGGCGCCCAATGTTTTGCGCATGGCCTCGTCCTGCGCCAGCGCAATAACATGATCTGCCATCGCTTCAACACTTAAGTTTGGGGCGACGAAACCGGCGTCGTCGCCAACGAACTCCGGGGCCCCGCCTGACGCGTCAAAACAAAGCACCGGGCATTCGAAACAGGCAGCCTCCAACATGACCATTCCCAGAGGCTCTTCACGCGATGTGAGTGCAAACACATCAAAACGGCTAAAGTAGGGATAGGTGTTTTGCACTTGGGGTATAAACGTCAACTGCTCCGAGAGCCCCAAACGCTCGATATCAGCACGAAAACGATCCGCTTCTTCGCCGTCGGACTCTCCGCCAACCCATACAAAGCAGTAACGCCGTTGCGGATCTCGGCCAATGACGGTTTTTGCCAGCGCCGCAAATAGATCTTTGCCCTTGCGCTGGTAAGAATAGCCGCACCCGCCAACCACGAAAGAATCCTCTGTATCGAATCCTATCTCCAACGCCCCCCCCACCTGCTCAAGAACATCGTCGACCGCGATAAACTCGTAGGCGAGATCAAGCTGCGCGACGGGTATCTGATGACGGTTAACCAGGTTGCGTTGTGTAGCGCGCGAGTCCGCGATAAAATGCGTACAGTGCTGTTTGTGATGGGCGATATTTGCGGAACCGTATTTTTCGATGACAGACTCCAATTCATGCACATGACAGAGGATCGGTAGTCCAAGTCGGGATAAT
>JAPKCZ010000148.1 GCA_028822745.1 Kiritimatiellia bacterium
TCACATTGGCTTCCCCGACATCGCAGGTTGCGCTCAGTGAAAGATTGTCTTCTGCCGGGAAATCGACATACGGCACGTAGACGGCGCCGTCGTTGCCGTAGGCTTCAACGGAAGTGCGGTCAAGAAGGATCCGTAAACGTATGGTGCCCTCTATCGGCGCGAGCGGGAAAGACGCGCGACATACGGTCAGCGTTTGGGTTGCAGCATCGTAGGTGACGTTCATGCCGCGCAGGTCGAAAACGGTGTGTGAGTTCGCCGAAGGTGCGAACTCGACTTCGATATCGAAAAGATCGCCCTCGAGGTCGGACAGGGGGTTCTCGCCCTGCTTCAGAACGATGTCTGTCCATTCATGCGTTTTGACCCGCAGTGCCTCGAGTTCCTTGATGGGATTCATGCGAAGCTGCGGCCCCGCATCGGTCGCGTGGAGCGTCAGTTCCGATACCAGCGTCATCTGCTGGTTGAAGGGCACGCGGGGATGTTTGCCGCTCCGCGCCCAGGTGATCTGTAGGCGCCTGTCGTCGGGCATGTTGTGCCACGTCTGGGTTGCGTAGAAGCATAAATCGGAGACAAGTGTTCTGACGCGATCCTCTGCGACTGCCGCTTTGCCCTCCAGCGTGTAGAACGTGTGACCGTCGAAGCTGCCAACGATGTAGCTGCCGTCGATCATGATCATGACCCAATGCTTGCTTGCCGCGGCGTCTTTTGATGACGCCGGGTCGTCCGGGTTGCCGTCGACGGGCAGTTGAAAGAAGTCGACGCAGCCGCACAGCTCGTCGCCCCAACCGTCCTGTGTAACGCGGCTCTCGAACTGCCAATCCGTGAGATTCTCGGAGCTGTAGAAACCCACGCATCGCCGCTGCTCGCCCTTGTCGTTGGTGAAAAAGTCATAGGTCGGCGCTATCCAGCGCTGTGTTGGCTCGTACCAGAATGGCCGCGGCGTATCGATTCGCTCGCCCTCGCGGGTCAGGACCGGGTTGTTCTCGTAGTCGGTAAACGTCTGGCCGCAGTCGTTTGAGTAGGCCAGGCACAGTCCGGTCTCGGTTCGCAAGTAGAACGCCACGAGCACGTCTTCATCGCCGGTCTTACGCTCGAGCAGGTTTCTGTGATCGATAAACATGGCGCCCGAGTAGCATGTGCCTGTCTTTGCGTCGGGGAACAGGACCTTCGGCTGTTCCTTCCAATGCACGAGGTCGGTGCTGACGGCGTGTCCCCATGTCATGTTGCCCCATGGCAGCGCGACGGGGTTGTGCTGGTAGTACATGTGGTACGTGCCCTTGTCGTATATGAGACCGTTAGGATCGTTCAGCCAGCCGGTCTTTGACGTGAAATGGAATTGGGGGCGCATACGCTCTGTGTAGAAGTCGTCTTCACCGGGAATGGTGTCTGATTGCCTGACAAGAGCAAAGCCCTCGTCCGTGGCGCTCGACGCCTCCACCCTCAAGTGCTCGCCTTTGAATCGCTCAATGGAGAAGAACGCATACCAGTCTGTGGTCTCGGGTCCGGTCGCCAGGGCCAATGTGTAGTCGAGTATGATCTTGTCGTCGACGTAGAGCTTCATCTTCCCGTTCTCGCCTTCGTTCTGAATGGGCAGGACCAAGTATTTGGCGGATGCCGTGAACTCCTTCTTGTGGCCTTCTGTGGTCATCGTGTGTTTTCCCAATCCTCTATTCGTCGTTAGTAGCGATGCGCTCATACAAATAGACAACGGATGCGACCTTAGCGTCAAGCGGCGCTTCGACGCCATGCCAGAGGGGGTGCGATTGTATTTAGTGGAACAGAGAGATCCGGATCTCACCACGAAGAGCACGAAGGACTCGAAGGGGATCACTGTTCATCGTGCTGGGTGCCGAATCGAGTGTCCTCTGTTGGAAGATACGCGATGCAAGGGTTTCTGCGCCGCCGCCAACCTACATGTCCGACGTCAAAACAGGACTTTTCGTCACGAAATCACGACCTTGTGCACCCTTCGTGCTCTTCGTGTTCTTCGTGGTGATACCGGGTGTTCCTCTCGCCTTTCAACCAACTAAAATTGCACCATGCCAGAGGTCAGAGTACCAAGCCTTGAACAGGACGATTCCGCCGTCACCTGGCTACCTCGCGGCGGCCGCCTTTATTTGCTCGTCGGTGCGGGCGTAGTCGTAGGCTTTCAGCGATGCGATGGCGCCGTTGAAGAGGTCCTTCTCGCCCTTGCCGTCCACAAAGCTTGCGCCCATATAGCTCTTGAATCCCGGGATGGTGGCGAAACTGCGCCGGTTGAAGGTGTTGACGAGTTTGCCGTCGACGAAGAGCCTAATTCTGGATCGTCTGCCGCCGTCATACACGCAGGCGAGATGCGTCCACGTCTGCTCGGCCCCGTCGACGTTCCACGCGTATTTGTGGCGCCCCTGGCCGGACATGACGCCGGTTTGGCCCGGTGCGCACAGGTTCAGGTCGCGCAGTACCCGGCCGGTGCCTTCGCCAAGCGTGGGCGCCAGCGCCAGAACCGTGCTGTCGCCTTTCGTGTTGGCGTAGACCTTTGCCTCTATCGTGAAGGCGTGGTCACCGGTGAGTGTCTTCGGCGTGTTCTGTGATGACACCAGGAAGTCGGTCTTACCATCGAAACGGACACACTGTACCCCTTCGATTTCGGCGACCTCGGGCGTATGATCGATGTCCTTCATGGTGTTGAAGCTCCCGCCCAGGCTGCCCCTGTTCTGTAGCGTCGTTATGACGCTGCCTTCATCCTGCTCCGGCACTTGCACGGCCACAATGCAGTCCTTCGTCGCCACCTGCTTGCCCGGCTCGAGTGACTTGACTTCCCTGGCCGTCAGCGCTCGAGAGAACAGCTTGACCTCGTTGAGGTGCACGTAGTTCCAGGCGTTCTTCAGGTCGCCGATCATAAGCTTGCCTGATGTCTTGACGTTGAAGTCCATCTCCTTCTCGCGTTCGAGTTCACCGTCCACGTAGTGCTTCATGGTCTTGCCGTCATAGGTCACCACGATCCGACGCCAGAAATAGGCGAGGCCGGAGTCGCCGCCCAGTCCGGAGAACCCGCCAAAATGCGACAGCTTGGCCTTGTCAGACCAGCCCACAAGGGTGGCATTGTTCCGCAGGGCAACGTGCCTCGCAACGTAGGCATAGACTGAGAAAGGCCCCTTCTTCAGGGTGTCCGGTGTACCGAAGGACGCCTCGAGCGCGCCGCCGGTCGCCATCTGGATGCCGGTGACTCCCTTGAACTTTGAGACAGGCAAACTGCCCATATCCCCACGACTGCCCGTGACAAACGATCCGCCTCCGGAGCCCTTGTTGGGCCATGCGGTGAACGCCCCGGTCTTCAATTTCCCGGCATCGAAATCGTATACCGGCGCCTTGTTCGGGTCGGGTTTTGGCGTCACGACGCCGCTGTTGCCCGGGCTGTAGATATGCGCGGCGGCATTGGCCTTGACCTGGGCCGCGCTGAGCGCGCCCTGGTGAATACGAAGCGCTGCAATGGTGCCATTGAAGTAGCGCTTCCAGTTCCAGCGATAGTCGTCGTAATGGCCGCCGAGATGCAGGTGTCGGCCGTCGGCCGGTGCAAGTACAGCCACGGTCTTGGCCACCTTCCTGCCGTTGACGTAGACGGTGCCCTTCAGTGTCGCGAGCGCGTCGGCCCGGGCTTGCGTGGCCCTCTTATCCTCGGCGTCTCTGAGATTCTTTTCCCTGGCCGCCTTGACCTTTGGGGCTTCGGGCTTGGCCTCTGGATCATCCGGCTTGGGTTCAGGGTACACGGGTGTGAAGGTGGGGTCATTGGGGTCGAACGCGTCGAAGACGATGCTAACGCACTGTCGCCCTTTGGGCAGGCCTGCGGCTGTGAGCTGGAACGCTCCCCATTCCATGATCACCTCATCGTCGCTCGCCGCCTGGTTGTTCAACCACAGCTCCAGCGTCCTCGGCGGATTCGCCAGCAGCTCGGTGTCGGGCTCAAATCCGCTTACCATACGATCCATGCCGGCGAACGTGGGCATAGGTGCGCCCATTTTCTCACGCAGTTGCGGGCGACTGCCCGAGTAGCCCCACATTTTGCTGTGGATATCGTTGTGGACGCGGCCGCCCAGGGAACCGTGGTTGGCCCAGCTTCTCAGCCAGGGCTTGTGCAGCTTCGCATGGTATGTCGGCCGGTGATGCATGCGCGGTGTGTCTGCGAAGTAGCGTGCATCCATATCCACGTAGAGCTTGCCGGCGACGGCGAGTGTGTCGCGATTGTATGCGGGCGATTCTTCGGCGTAGTGATTGTCAATCTGGTACGTGCTCAGGTCATAGTCATAGATGCGCACATGTGCGAGCGCGCCCTTGAACCCGTTCGATACCTTGCCGTCCGTCACCAGGCCACCGACGTATACCTTGGCGCCGCCGCCGAGGTCGAATTGGTGCTTGTTCTCCTGCACGAGTTTGCCGTTCACGTAGACCCGGTAAGGCTGAGGCGTGATCTTGACGCCCTCGCTCTCTGATTCAGGGCCGCCCTGGTAGAGCTGAACAATGTGTTGCCACGTGCCAAGGGCAGGACTAGCGCCCCATTCGCCGGTCTGCGTCTGCGAATGCCTGTAGGCCGCGCCATCACTGCCCCACAGGAATCGCGCGCCATCGGTCTCCGTACCCCAGGCGGTCAACACTTGCCCAGGCGCGCCGGCGTCCTGCTTCAGCGCCCAGAACTCGACCGCGAAGTCGCGGTTGCCGTCCAGCGCCCATTTCGTTTCCAGGTCCCATTCGAAAGCGTCATCGCCGTCGAGGATCACGCAGGTTACGCCGTTGATCGTGCCGAGTTTCGGGTCGCCGTGCGCGACGAACTCGCCGACGGTGCCTTCGGTTTTCTCGAACGCGTCAAACGCCCAATGCTCGAACCCGCCGCTGTTGGCCCAGCGCTTCACGATTCCATCGCCGTCCGTGGTGATGCCACGCTTCGCGTCGAGATCTATGTAGAGTTCGCCGGGCAGGTGTTCTTTGATCGCCATGTAGGTCAGATAGTTGAGGCGGTGCGAGCGATCCCTGCCGCCTGCATAGAGGAACCGATGGCAGTAGACCGCCATGTTCTCGTGCCAGTTCTGAGCGTTATAGCCGCCCAGCCCGACGTTATCGTCGGCATGGCCCAGCCATGCCTTCTCGATCAGCGCCGAGTAGCCGGGCACAGCCTTGCCCAGAATGTTGAACACCTGGTGACCCATCTCGTGGAACAGCAGGTCGCCGTTGCCGGTCGACGTGGCCCCGTAGGAACAACCCTGGACCATGCCGGCGCCCCAGCCGCGGCCGCCGAGCGTTGTGCCGTTGTAGTTGGCCTCGAGGACCTGAGCCATGGCCCCGCTCTTGCCGAGCATCTTCGCTGTGCCATGAACCTTCGCGCGCAGATGCGATTCATTTGCGTCCGCTATGGCAAGCGCGGGATGGCCGCTGTCCTCTTCCATCATCTTCGAGCCCCATTCCGGGCCGGACTCGTCGGGTAGCGGTTCCTGGCTGACCGTATCGCTCTCCGGGGTGAAGTAGGGATCGACGCTGAAGTGCCAGACAGGACCCGGTGTTACGTAGTCGTCAGCCTGGACAATGTCCGCGCGCCAGTAATAGGTCCGGCCCATCACGATCTCACGATGGGGCAGCGTGTAAGAGCGAATCATGCCCTTGAGGAACTCGGTGGGTTCGGTCATGGCTGAGAGTTCTGACTCAGACTCGGCCATGTAGAGCTTAACGCCCTTGATGGTCTTGGGCAGCTGGTCCCAGCCCAATTTACCCATTGGGCTTATGGACGCGCCCGGCTCGGGGCTGGGTGTGCGGGCCTCGGCGGTGATCACGCGGAAGGTCCAGATCCGGCCCTTGGTAATCGTATCGCCCTTCTTGTCGATTTGGGCCACACGCCAGAAATAGCGTTTGCCGTCGGCCAATGCCTGTTTCTCGATGGTCGTGGCCTTCGTTGAGATTGG
>JAPKCZ010000149.1 GCA_028822745.1 Kiritimatiellia bacterium
ATTTAATCTTGAGTCGCCTGATCTGGCGATTGGCAAAAGTGATGCTGATTTTTTCACCAGCGAGCATGCCGCCGAAGCCTTGCGCGACGAACAGCAGATCATGTCGTCCGGAAAAGGCCTCGTGAACCAGGTTGAGCGCGAAACCTGGCCGAACGGGTCCGTTACCTGGGCGGCGACCAGCAAAATGCCAATTCTCGCTGAAAACGGGAAGGCCATAGGCTGTTTCGGTATTTCCCGTGACGTTACCGAGCAAGTGCAAGCCCAGTTTGCGCTTCAGAAGAGCAAGGACCAAGTCTCAGCAATCCTGTCGAGCACGACAGACTGTTTTATCGCCCTTGATCTCAATCAGTTGATTACCTATGCCAACCCAGCGGCAGAAGCACTGCTCGATGTTTCGTCTGATGCTCTGCTTGGGCGCCGTGTCGTCGACGTTTTTTCTAAGGCCATGGCACAAACGTTATCGGAGATGTTTGAGACGGCAAAATCCACACGTGACGTTCGCGAGTGTGAACTCTATGACAACGTCGGCAAGCGCTGGTTGGTGTTTCGTGCATTTCCATCTGAGTCGACGATATCGGTCTACTGTCATGACATCACGCTAAACAAAGAGAAGCAGAAGGCGGACGAAGCCCAAAAACGCGAGCTGGAGGCACTGGTTGTCGAGCGTACGCATGAATTGACTGAGGCCAACTCCCATTTGAAGCGAGAGATCTCTGAGCGAAAGCGCGCCGAGGCGGCACTCGTTCAGACAGAACGGCTTGAGGCGATCAGTGTCATGGCCAGCGGAATGGCCGTGAATTTCGAGAATATTATCTCGGTCATTGCAAAGTATGCCACAAGCATCCATGAGTCGTCCCCGCCGGGCAGCCGTATTCATGGTGAATCCAAGCGCGTTTTGGAGGGCGTGCGTCGTGGCGGTGAGCTGACGCAGCGTTTAATGGGCGTGGCACAGTCTGATAAGGCGGTCGCTGCCACTCCTCCTGAAATCGTTGATGTTGGTGCTGCTATTGATAGCGTGACGCATTTGCTTTCGGATTTGCTGCTCAAACAGAATGTGTCGATCCGTGTGAAACGGGACGAGACCCGGCCTCACGTCTATGGGCACCTCGATCAATTGAAGGATGTGTTGCTTGCGTTTCTAATGAATGCCGCAGAAGCGATGGGCGAGTCGGGCGGGAGCATTCGAATTGATCTTCAGGAGCGCTCTGTCGCGCAACCTAATACGAAGCGCAATCCGGCGTCGACCCCGGGGGACTATGTGGTGATCCGTGTTCGAGATGATGGTGCCGGTATGAGTGCAGATGTGCTTTTGCATATTTTCGAGCCCTTTTATACGACCAAAAACGACATCACGTCACATGGTCTGGGCTTGGCATTTGCGCGCGGCGCGATTCAGAGTATGGGGGGCTGGATTGAGGCACGCAGCCGCGTGTCTAAAGGATCTTCTTTCCGAATCTTCATACCCAAAGCTGACGCGCCTTCAAAACTCAAGGGTCGTGCTGGCGGAGAACATGTCTTAATTTTGCACAAGCCTGATCCGGATCGGGACATGATTGCGAAATGTCTCGGCGAAGCAGGCTTTGATGTTCTTGCGGAAGCCGAACTCGATTCGGTACGTGCTGCGTTGAGCCTCGAGGCTGAGCGTACCGTTGACATGGTGGTCATCGATGCGATGCTGGCTGACGGAAATCTGAAGGGTCTTCTGGGCGCGATAAGCCAATCCTGCCCACAGACAAAAATTCTGTTGATGTCAGGCTTTTCGCGCGTCTTTATCGGACGTGAAGCTGGGGGGAGGAACTGGTCGTTTCTTCAAAAGCCTTTTGATTCCAAGGCGTTGCAAAACAAGGTGGACGCCATGTTCACGGCAGGAGATGGGATGTCGTGAGTACTGAATTATCCTCTGCGGTGCCGGATGCCGCGTCCTTCATGCTGCGGTCTTGCGACCCAGCCCCGGAGGGTAGCACGCTCTATCGCGTATTCTTGATGGCGCCTTCCGAGGCAGCCGCGGCCGTTGAGCTTGGCTTTGAATTGCTCGAGTGGGAAATGGTGAGTTGGGAGGATGTCGACCAGGGGCGCGTACGCTATGAGGCGTACTTTGCTGTCGCCGAACAAGCGCAAGCATTCGCCGAGGCCGTCAACGTTCAACTGGGGGTCTGGCGGCTGGCTTTTGAACTGTCCGTCCATGTCGATGAGCTTGCCAACGATGATTGGCAGGAACGTTGGAAGTCGCATTTTGATGTTTTGACGGTCACGGATCGCGTCGTCATCCGGCCGGCATGGCTCCCGTATGAGGCCACTCCTGGACAGTGTGTGGTCTCGCTCGAGCCTGGTATGAGTTTCGGTACAGGGCAGCATTTTACGACACATAGTTGTCTGACGTTTATCGATCAGCTAGCCGTCAATGACAACAGTGCCTCATTTTTTGATATTGGGTGCGGATCCGGTATATTGGCGATCGCGGCAGCGAAGCTCGGGTTTTCGCCCGTTTTTGCTGTGGACAATGATCCAATCTGTGTTGATACAACGCGTGACAACGCGGGTTACAATGACGTTGCTGATCATATCCGCGTGGCATTGAACACGCCCGACGCCGAAACGCTTACCGGTCGCTACGATGTTGTTGTCGCCAATATTCTTGCCAACGTTTTGATAGAGATGGCCGAGATGATCACGGCGTGTGTACGTGAAGGCGTAGACAGTGCGCTTGTGCTGTCGGGGATCATGCTGGCGCAACGTGAGCGTGTCGAGCAGGCCTATCTGGTCTTGGGGTTCACGACGGTGGATCACTTGCAGGATGAGGAGTGGTGCACATTGCTCATGCGTCGTGTCTAGGCGAGGGACATCAGGGAAAACAAACAGAGGTACTGAAATGAAGCATATCTTGTTGCTGCTATCAGGTTTGGTGTTGCAGGTTGCAACGGCCGACGAAACGCGCGCTTTTACCATTTATCCGCTTCTGACATCGGATGCTTCGGCTTTGATTGAGGTCGCGGAAGTGATCATCGGACCGGAAGGCAAAGTTGTGCAGGACAAAGCGGGCGGACGCTTGATGATCTCGGCGACGGTTGCACAGCATGCGCAAATTTTTGAATTATTCAATGAACTGAATCGCCCCACGCCAAATGTCCGTATCGACATTGAAATCAGTGACACTACGCACGGTGCGGCAAGTGGGGTAGGTGTGGATCCATCGGGTAGGGTCGTTGTGACACCGGACGATACGCATTACAACATCGATTTAAATGAACACTTGAAAAATCAGTCCAGCCGGAAGACCAGCCAAACGCGTCAGATTCTTATGGTTCAGAGTGGTCGTGAGGCTGTTTTGCAAGTCGGGCAAATCGTACCGCATCTCGATTGGTTTGTGGTTCAAGGGAGACACCACGGTTGGATAGAAGCAGAAGTAAGTTTCGAACGCGCAGGAGCATTTCTCCATTTCAAACCAACCGTGCTTGGTAATGGTTCGCTGATAAAGGTTGAGATCACTCCGGAATTGCGCGGGTCGAGTGGGGGAAAACCTCAATCGGTCTCGTTTGTTGAGATGACGACAGAGTTTACGGTTCGCCCCGGCCAGACAATCAATCTAGGGGGGCTAGACGAATCTGCCGAATTCTACAAGCGCTTCCTCGTGGGGGTTGACAAAGGAGGGACGTCGCGTGCATTGAGTATTCGGGCAACGCCGCATATCGTGGACTTCGAATCGCCGAGCGTCAAACCAGGTCAAAATCCCAGACCATGGGTAGATGGTCGGAAAAAGTAACTCTGGGCACCTCTAGATTTTGGCTTTCGATCCCTTGGCTGTGCAGGATGAAATCCAACTGGCGTTTAGGGGCCTTGCTGGGAAACGTGGGCTCGCGCGTCAGATTGGCAGTCTTGAGCTTGGTTGCGGCCATAAAGAGCTCAATTTCGGTGTCCCCCCATAGCGCGTTGAAGTCGCCAGCAATGACGATTGGCTTGTCGGTGTCCTTGACCAGTTGATAGAGCTGCTGTAGCTGCGCGTGCCGGGTTCTGAAGTGCAAGGCTAGATGGACGAGGAACACCACGACATTGTCCAGCTCAAGTTCGATGACCAATCGTTTCATGCCTTGCTCAAAGTAGTGAAAACGCTCGTTGTGCACCGTTTCGTCCTTGGCGAGGAAGGCATTACCTTGTTTGCGAAAGACGGGAAGCTTACGAAACGGGCTGGAATCGCCGTATTTTGAGCGAAATACGTGATAATGGCCCAAAGCACCTGCAATTAACTCAGCCTGATTTCCGTTGCGTGAGCGGAACGAGCCCTCATCAACCTCGAGTAATCCGACAATGTCGGGTGATTTCGAGGAAATAAAGGGGATCATGGCCTCAAGGTTTGCCTGAGTGTTGCGAAAATAGCCACTCCATGGAAACAGAAGTCGATCGCCGCCAGTGCCGTACCTGATGTTGTAAATCATAAGTCGCATAGAGGCTCACAGTTTGGGCCGAAAGGGATCAGAAAAAAAGTGAAAAGTTTTTCTTGCAGCTGCTAATTGAATAGCCTAAGTTGCGCGGCCCTTTAGAAATAGAGGCCACTAGACAAGGAGAGAGATATGTTTGAAGAAAACGATGGAGTCGACGACTTCGAAATGTTGGACGGTCTGGACTTTCTTGGTTCAGAATCGGGTGATGAGGCCGATGACGATACCCAAGAAAACACCAATGAATTCGCTGAATTCGGTGAATTCGAAGCAGATGAAGAAGTAGAGCTTGAGGCTGACGTCCTGGCCTAGAGCCACGTCGGTAATTTAGTTACAAAACTCAGGGCGCGTTCTAGTCGAACCCAAAACGACTTGGAACGCGCCCTTTTTCTTTGCCTTCTTCCAGTCCTTTTTGTTGCTGCTTGTCATGATGCGTGACGACCGCGCACATCATTCAGATTCTTGGGAAAGTCCTAGGTGTCGAGCCGTAAGCCCGCTGCGTATTCACACCAAGGTCACAAGCTGGTCTAGATCACTAACCAGTAGATGACGGTCGTCGGGATCCTCCGCTTTTTCCGCATGGCTGCGTGCTGCATCGATGTGCTCCTGTATTGCCCCCGGAGCGGGTGCAAAGGTTTCTGATTCTGTCACCATGGCGCGTGCCATTGCCTCATGTGCATAGCCTTTGCAAAAGTCGTCAAGCTCGGCTTCCTGTGAAACGGCAATACATCGTTGTGCGAAATAAAGTGCCATCTGGCCTTGATTTAACATGGCGTGTACGCGTGAGAGTTGCCAGTAGGCGATCGAGAGGTGACGCGGTTCTTTGTCGCTACGTTGGGTCCAATGCCAGGCGGATGTATAGGCCAGCATCAGCATCTGTTCGTTGTCCGCTTCGCTAGGGTCGGTCTGTTCGATAACATTCCAGCACAGATTGAAGCAGTTGCTCGAGAAGTGTTGGTGTGCCTCGTTGGCTCGGGATGTAGAAAAAGACATGATCGTGCGTATCCTTGTGTCCGCTTAAGTTAAAACGACGGTTCGATTCTGAAATACCGCAACGCGTCGATTGAGGTGTAAGAACACGGCGCGTGAAAGCACAATTTTTTCAAGATCGCGTCCGGTTCGAATCAGGTCAGCGACAGCGTCGCGGTGGCTGACGCGTGTCGTTTCTTGATCGATGATAGGGCCCTCATCCAGATCTGGCGTCACGTAGTGGGCCGTTGCACCAATGATTTTGACGCCTCGCTCATGCGCGCGGTGGTACGGTTTCGCGCCAGCGAAAGCGGGAAGGAAGGAGTGGTGAATGTTGATCACCCGGTTCGGATAGTGGGCCACGAACGATTCAGACAGAACCTGCATGTAGCGGGCGAGGACGACGATGTCGATATCGTTGTCACGCAAGAGCGCCAGTTGTTTCGTTTCCGCGTCTTGTTTCGTCTCCGCCGTGACGGGAATGTATTCAAACCGGTAGCCCATCTTTTCTACGG
>JAPKCZ010000150.1 GCA_028822745.1 Kiritimatiellia bacterium
TTTCCCTGCACCTCGCTTCCGAAGCTCTGCCCAAGGTCAAGGGCACACCCTTCGATCTGCGCCCCAAGATGCTCTTCGACAGCCCGTTCATGAGCTCGGAGCACGGCAGCGAATGGGCGTTGCAGAGGATCGATTAACACGCGCACGCACCCGACGTAGTGTTGGCCTGATCACCGATCGCGATGTCATTCGTTTCAAACGAGATGCCGCTGCAGCGGGCTACCGGCTCGCGCAATCTCAATCGCAACATCTCCTCGCCTACGCGATCCACAAGGCGTGCATGGGCGGATTTTCGGATTGGATTATTGAATCGCCCGAGCATACGTCCGAAGCCGAAGCCCAATAGCACCAATGACCTCACACGCGCCGTGCTTGACTCGATCCTGTAAATCACGGATTATTTTGAACGTTCCGCCCGATATCACCACAACCGAGATTCCATGAGCGATTTAGACGCACTCAAACAGGCTTTAGCCGCCTCGCCAGAAAATGTTCCCTTGAACCTCCTGTTGGCGAAATCCTATGTGGATGACTTTCAACTGGATGACGCACGCGACCAATACGAAACGGCCATCGCCCTGGATCCTCGTAATGCCGATGCGCAGCTCGGTCTTATCAACGTCATCAACATGCTCGGGCGTACCTCCGAGGCCATTGTGCGCCTCGAATCCCTTTGCAATGATCTCCCTGATCATGCCGAGGCTTGGTTGTTGCGAGCGCATCTCTCGCTCCAAGACGGTGACGCCAAAGAGGCGCGCACCTATTACCTGAAAAGCATCGACCTCAACGGAAATCTCGCAGACGCTGCGCTTTTAGCGCGTATCGAACAGGCTGGCGGAAAAGCTCCGGTATCGAGCTCACCTCAGCCGGTCGCCAGTGGGGACGGTTACGGCGAAGCCATGCTGGAGAGCGAATTCAACGACGCGCTCGGCGACATCGGCAACCATGACGACGGCTTACCTTTTGACGAAGTCGCTTTGGAATTCAGCGAGAAACCAGACGTCACGTTTAAGGATGTTGGCGGCATGGATGCGGTCAAAGAAGACATCCGCATGAAAATTCTGCATCCGTTGAAAAACAAGGAACTTTTCGAAGCTTACGGCAAGAAGGTAGGCGGCGGCGTGTTACTCTATGGGCCACCCGGCTGCGGAAAAACACTGATCAGCCGCGCCACCGCAGGAGAAATGGATACCAAATACATTTCCGTCGGCTTACATCAGATTCTCGACATGTGGATCGGCCGTAGTGAGCAGCGCTTGCACGACATTTTCGAATTCGCACGTAAACATGCACCGACCGTTCTCTTTTTCGACGAAGTCGATGCCCTCGCCGCGGATCGCAAGGACATGCGCACCTCAGCCGGCCGCACACTCATCAACCAGTTCCTTGCAGAAATGGACGGTGCCTCGGGCAACAACGACGGTGTCCTTGTGCTCGGCGCGACCAATGCCCCCTGGCATTTGGACTCCGCCTTTTTACGACCGGGCCGATTTGACCGCATCGTATTTGTTCCCCCACCCGATCAAGCGGCACGCAGCGCGATCGTCGACATCATGAAACAAGGTCGCCCCGCAGAAGGCGTTGATGCTGATGCACTCGCTGCGCGCACCAAAGACTTTTCAGGCGCCGATCTTAAATCGGTATTTGATCAGGCCGTTGAAAGCGCACTCGCCGAAGCCATGAAATCTGGATCCATCGTGCCCGTCGACCAGAAGAAACTGACGAAAGCCGCCAAGACCACAAAACCATCGACGCGAAAGTGGTTTGAAAGCGCTAAAAATTACGCCACCTATGCCAACCAGAGCGGCTTTTACGATGATGTGCTGGCCTATCTTGGCATCAAGCCATGAGCGACGCCCCGTCCGAAGCAAAGATGCGCCGCGGCCAACTGCTTCGGCGGCAAGGACGACTCGACGACGCGGAATCGTTTTTCAACCAAGCCATTGCCGACGACCCGCAGGACGATTACGCCTATTTCGAACTCGCCTTATGCCAAATGGACATGCAAGGCCGTCGACGCGATTCATTGGAAACCATTGATCGCGCCATTTCGCTTGAACCCGAATATTCAGCTTACCACGCGACTCGCTCCATGATCCTGGCAGTATTGCACCGCGGTCAAGATGCCGTGGCCGCCGCGGAAAAAGCGATTGAGATCGACCCGGCCAGCGCTTTCGCATTCGTCTCCAAGGCGCGTGCCCATCTTATTCAGGAACAATGGAGCCAAGCCGAACAGTGCGCTCGTCATGCCCTGGCGCTGGACGCTGACGAAACCTCGGCGGGCAATATTCTCGCAATGGCACTTCGTTTTCAGGGTAAAGTTGCCGAAAGCGCCGGCACCGTCGCCCAACTTCTGAGTGACGACCCCGAAGACCCCATGTCGCACTTCAATGCGGGGTGGTCCGAACTGCAAGGCGGAGATCACCGCAAAGCCGAAGGTCACTTCCTTGAAGCATTGCGCCTAGACCCTGATTTTGAAGCCGCACGTGAAGGCCTTCTCGAGGCCTTTCGCGCACGCTCCCCGCTTTTTCGGCAATATCTGCGCTACTGCTTTTTCATGCAACGCTTTCAGAAAGGCGCGCGTTGGGCGATCATCATTGGTGCCTACCTCGCCTTTCGTTTTGGCAGTGCGGCCTTACAACGCGTGAGCAGCGGCGGCGCTATCGCGCTCACGTTGGTATACCTCTGTTTTGTGCTTTGGGTCTGGCTCGCGCCCGGCTTCGGAAACTTGATCGTCCTGCTCGACCGCTCGGCACGGCGTGCCCTTAAGCGAACCGAAGCCATCGAAGGTATTACCGTTGGCGGCGGGCTGGTGATCGGAGGGCTGTTGCTCTTGGCTGGCGCAGCGTTCAACGAGATGGCCCTCATGCTCGCCGGTGCGGGATTTGTGGCTGGCGCCATTCCTGCCTCGCTTACGTTTACCAACACGTCACGCAATGGCCGCATCCTCTTCGGCGGTGTTCTGCTTGCCACGTACGCCACGAGCTTGCTCGCCTCACTGGTGTTGGTCATCGCCCCTGAAACGGCGTTATTTTCCCAACTTAAATCATTTACCGTTTTCGCATTCATCGCGTGCCTGCTGTGTACGTGGCTCGGCAATATCGGCGGGCTGCGGCGCGAGGCCGTGCAGTAAGAACATCCAGAAGAGCAAGGGTACAACACATGCCGAACGTTGATATTTATTACGCCCGCGTATGCGGATTATGCACTGAGGCCGTGGACTGGCTGCGCAGCAGAGATGTGACGTTCACCGCCTACGCCGTACAGTGGGACAATGAGGCGGATGCTTTCGTGGATACGCCCACCGCTCAGGAGATGCACCGCCGCTGTGGCCAAACGGTCGATTTTGTTCCTCAAATTTTCATCGGCGAGCGCCATATCGCTGGCTGGAAGAAATTGAAACCCATGATTGAGTCCGGCGAGATCGACGCACTGATCCCCAAAATCGACTAGCGCGCCTTACCGCACGGCAGCGCGCCCCTACACGACCTGACACGTGGGGCATATGTGTGTGCTGCGCTGCCCCACCATGAGGCGCTGAATGGGTGTTTTGCATTTGGGACACGGGTCACCCGTTCGGCGAAAGACGCGTAAACCATCCTTGTTGCGACCTCGCCTGCCGGACACACTATAAAAATTTGTGTCCGCATTTCCCAGCGACGTACCCATCGCGCGAATGCCTCGACGGAGCACCTTGCGGACGCCTCGATAAAGTGCGTTTAGTTCATCCTTGGCAACCGTGTTGCTCAGGCGACACGGATGCAGCCCAGCGTCCCACAGGGCTTCATCCACATAGATATTCCCAAGACCCGCAATGACGTGTTGATCCAACAGAAGTGGCTTCAACATACGTCGATGCCCTTCAATGCGCTCAGCGAAGTGGGAAGCCTTGAACGCCGCATCCAGCGGTTCAGGCCCAAGCGCGCCCGTGATATCGTCAGGCGTATCCGTCAACACCCAGCGCCCAAATTTGCGCGGATCCACATAGCGCAATTGCTCACCCTGATCGAGGTGAAGCACAACATGCGTATGCGGCGAACGCGGAGACGCGTTTGTGGAGAGCTCTAACCGTCCCGTCATTCGCAGATGAATGAAAACGGTGTCGCCCGAGGAGAGGCTGAGCACAATGTATTTAGCACGCCGCGTGATGTCATCAATGCGTGCGCCTGCAATGCGTCGGCAAAATAGGGTTACGGAAGGTTGCCCGACGGTACGATGCCAACCGACCTCGGCATGGTCGATCGTACGCCCCGCGAGGCCGGCCGCGTGCAAATCGCGCACGACCGTTTCGACCTCTGGCAGTTCAGGCATATCAGAATCGAAGCGACAGACTAGGTCTGCGGATGTTCATGCGGCAACAGTTGGCCGCCCACAATGGACGCACCACCATCAACCTTGATAACTTGGCCGGTGATTTTTTTGGAGTAGCACCCAATCATGTAAGCCACGGAGTCGGCAACCGCCTGGCGGTCCACTACCGGATCCCAAGACAACGGACTGGAGTTGTTCCAAATATCGGACAATTCCGTGAACCCCGGAATTTTGGTCGCAGCCATGGTGGACAGCGGCCCGGCGGAAACAGCGTTGACGCGAATATTGTCACGTCCGTGACGGCGAGCCAACGCGCGCACCAAGCCTTCAAGGGCTGCTTTTTGGACACCCATCCAATTATAGAAAGGGAAGGTATGGGACGCATCAAACGTCATGGCTACGATAGAGCCACCGTCTGTCATGTTCTTGTGTGCGTAACGTGCCACGGTGGCGAGCGAAACACAGCTGATGTGATGCGACAGCAAGATGTC
The DNA here is from genome assembly GCA_028822745.1 of Kiritimatiellia bacterium. GTDB lineage: Bacteria > Verrucomicrobiota > Kiritimatiellia > UBA8416 > JAIOPI01 > JAPKCZ01. The sequence continues at coordinate 4,803 of JAPKCZ010000150.1, forward strand.
ATCAATGGCGTCGGTATGAAACTCTTCGCCCAGACAGGTCTTGGGGTTGCCGAAGGCGATGGAGTGCACCACGCCGCTCAGCGGACCGATGTCAGCAAAAAGCGCTTTCACTTCGTCGTCGATGGTGATGTCGCAATAGCGAATATTCAGGCCATCGCGCTCTTCGTCGCTCAGCTTGCTACGTCGGCCATCAAGAAAGAGCTTTTTCATGCGCTCGTTCTGAACCGTATAGATAACGTTTCCGCCCAGACCTTGAATGGTTTTTCCGATGGCATAGGCGATTGAATCGTGATCCAGCAAACCCATTACCAGATAAGTTTTTCCCTGTTCTACCATGCGTACACCTCAAGTCATGTTCACCGGGTCAAACCCGGAAGGTTGGGCAAAATTGCTAAACGATGCATCAAGCTAGCGGTCAACTCATACTCAAGTCACGCGAAAAGTGATATCGAGCCTTGTCCGCATGCCGATTCATCATTGGCCTGTAGACAAGCGCGACACGAAGCCGCGCCTCAAGCCGCGCCTCAAGCCGCGCCTCAAGCCGCGGCGTGCAGGAAGGGCGGCATAGGGCAATGGAGGGCGTCACAAATGGCTCTTATCAGCTCACCCTCCGCAACCGTGACGTCGCCATCGGCGCCGATGCAGGAGACACAGGCGGCGACGATACGCTGCTTAACCGACGGCGCGGCGTGTTCCAGATCATCCAGGGCTGTATCCAGCATTTGCAGTCCACACGCACCTGCAGGGATCAATGCGAGCTTGTTGCCGGGAACAAGCAATTCGCGCCAGCCACTTTCATAGGCGTTCAAGGCGGCTGCTTCTGTATTGGCACCCCAGCCAGCCAAGCAGGACAATAGGGCCTGACACGAAGGCAACGCGGACAGCAGGCTTTTATGACGCACGAGCGCGGGTGGCTTGGGCGTGAATGCGGGCTCCAGGTGGCGAATGATGATGTGCTGCAGCGCATATTCAAAAAGATCAATTTGTGCATCCGCCCGCACAAGCGTATCCACGTTGCCTTTAAACTGATCGAATTGCGCGTGCGAGAGCGTCCGTAACGCGGGCAAGGTGATGTCAATGAGTGGCAGACGATATTCCGGTGGGAT
>JAPKCZ010000151.1 GCA_028822745.1 Kiritimatiellia bacterium
AGGAAGTGAAGCAGGAAGTGAAGCAGGAAGTGAAGCAGGAAGTGAAGCAGGAAGTCAGGCAGCACACGATCATGGGTGCGGTGTTCATGGTGGTGCTGGTTGCCTCTATCGTGGGCGCGGGCTGGGTCCACCTGCATATCACCTATCACAATCCCGCGAACTTGTCCGGCGGCGAGATCGCGTGGTGGGGACGTCTTCAACTGAACCAAGCCACCGCCGTGCTCCAGGAACATCTCCGTGGGGCAGGGGAGCAGACGCTCTCTGACCAGGGCCCTGACCTTCTCTTCGGCGGCGGCATGACCGTGCTGCTCTACTGGCTCTGCCAGTTCATCCCGAGCTGGCCGTTGCACCCGATCGGCCTCCTGGGTGTTGGAACATGGGCGGTGGCACGCATGTGGCATAACGTCTTTTTCGGCTGGCTCGCCAAGGTGCTGGTCCTCAAGTACGGCGGCTCACGACTCTACACGAGAATGAAGAATGCTTTCATCGGCCTTATTATGGGTGAAGTGGTCGCCGTGATGGTCTGGAACCTCTTTGCTGCAATCAGGGGGTTCATGGGCTTGGTGTATTTCCGGCCCGAAATCCTGCCTAAATAGGGCACGTTTCTTCCGCGAGAGTATTCAGTGATCAGTGATTACTGAATACCGATCACCGATCACTGATTACTGTTTACCGATTACTGATTACCGATTACTGATCACCGATCACCGATCACTGATTACTGATTACCGATTACTGATTACTGATTACTGTTTACCGATTACTGATTACTCGACTTCTTGGACTACATCGCAAAAGTCTCGTTGCGAGCAAGGATTGACAGTGGCGCACCGATTTGGGTGAGTGGGCTGCGCCCTTCGGGCCGACCCCACCGCCGCGCGCGTTCAATGACCCCTCGACAAATTCCACGCCGGTCGCTACGGTCTGTAAATTGATTTGGCTCTTTATTAATTTGGCTCCCTATATGGACTTGGCTCTCTATGAAAAAACTACGCGTTTCGCTCATCTTACTGACACTGGTCACCTCCGCCCTAGCGGGTACAGCGTCGACGACAAACGAACACCTCACATGGAGTAAGTTGCCGCAGATTCCGCCGCCTGCGGGGCGCGACGAACAGATCGGCCTGGCTGGCATGTACGCGGGCGTTCACAACGACGTCCTGATCGTCGCCGGTGGCGCCAACTTCGCCGACGGCCCCAACTGGGAAGACGGCAAGAAGCTATGGTATGACGAGATCTTCGTGCTCGAGAAGGTGAGCGGGGATGACGCGGATGGCCAGCCGGAGGCCACCATGGAAGACGTTGCCGTTGCCGATGGGCCACGCTACAAGTGGACGCGCGCGAACACACATTTGCCGGTTGCCATCGGGTACGGCGCCTCTATCAGCACGCCCAAAGGTGTTGTGTGCATCGGCGGCCATGATGAAGCAGACGACCGCGGGAAGCAGTATGCTGATGTTTTCCGCATGGCGTGGAACCCGGATGCTAGGAAGATCGAGATTGAGACGCTCCCGCCGCTACCGCGGGTCTCGACGATGTGGTGCGCGGGCATGATCGATCAGGTCATCTATGTCGCTGGCTACACGAAATTGGAAGATGACCAGCCGCAGAAGCATTTCTGGGCGTTGGACCTGGCGGCCGCGGACGAGCCGAACGGTACGTTGAGCTGGATGACGCTTGACCCATGGAGCGGTCCGCCGCTCACGAAAGCCACCAGCGGTGTCCAGGACGGAAAGTTCTACCTGTTCGGCGGCGACAAGCCCGCCCCTGACAAGGATGGCAAACCGGCCACCGAGCCCTCGCTGGTCGTCTACCGATTCCAGTCAGCGAAGAGGGCCATAGATGGCACATTCCAAGAAGGCGAGTGGAAACGAATGGGCGATCTCCCGCGCCCGGTGGTCGTGCCGCCGTCGCCGGCGCAGCCCACAGGCCAGTCGCATCTTCTGGTGTTCAGCGGCTGGGACGGGACGCCCTACGACGGCGAGATTTCTAAGCACCCCGGCTTCTCCTCCGAAGTCCTGGCATACCACACCATCACCGACACCTGGCGCACGTTTGAGTCAATTCCGCGGGGGGTCGTTACGGGGCCGGCAACCAAGTGGGGTGATATGATCCTCATCGTCAGCGGCGAGATGCGGCCCTGTGTACGTAACCCCGACATCATGGTGGCCCGGCTCTCTCCCGTGAAGGGCAGCTTCGGAGCCATCAACTGGGCGGTGTTGATTGCTTACCTGGCGGTACTGGTCTGGATAGGTTTCTACTTCTCCGCGCGGGAGAATAGCACCGAGGACTTTTTCCTGGCAGGCCGGCGTATACCGCCCTGGGCCGCAGGCTTCAGTATGTTTGCCACGCTATTGAGCGCCATTACCTTCATGGCCGCCCCGGCCAAAGCCTTTACCTCCGATTGGACCTTCTGGTTCATGGGCATTATCGGATTGCCCGGGCTGCTCCTTGTCATCTACCTGCTCGTTCCGTTCTTCCGTCGCCTGAATCTGAGCACGGCCTACGAGTATCTTGAGAGGCGCTTCAACCTGGCCGTCCGTTGGATCGGCAGCTTTCTGTTCATCGCTTTTCAGCTCGGACGCATGGCTGTGGTGCTCTATCTTCCAGCTCTGGCCCTGTCCGCGGTGACGGGAATGGACACCTATGTCTGCATCATCATCATGGGTGTGCTGAGCACGTTCTACACGGTCTTGGGCGGTGTGGAGGCGGTGATCTGGAGCGACGTGCTGCAGGGCGTAGTCCTGATGGGCGCAGCGCTGTTGAGCGTCATCCTGATTGTGAACAGCATTGATGGCGGATTGGGACACGTTCTATCCACGGCCTATGCCGACGGGAAGCTGCGCATCGTACACATGACCTGGGACGCCACCATGCCGGCACTGTGGGTCGTGGCGGTTGCAAGCATCCTGGGTGTATTCAACCAGGCAACGGACCAGTCCACCGTGCAGCGTTGGATGACCACCGCGGGAGAAACGGGAACGCGGAAGGCCGTCTGTGTCAGCGCTGTCGTTGGCATCATCGCCAGTTTCCTTTTCTTTGCCGTGGGGACGGCGCTCTATGTCTTCTTCAAGACGAACCCCTCCCTGCTGGAGCCAACCCTGAAGAACGACGCGGTCTACCCGCTCTACATCATGCAGCAGTTGCCCGTCGGCATATCGGGACTGATCATTGCCGGTGTCTTCTCCGCGTCAATGTCCAGCTTGGACAGCGCCATCAACGCGGTGTCCATGTCCATTACGAATGACTTCTACAAGCGGCTGAAGCCGGACGCTTCCGAGCGCAGCGCACTGAAACTTGCCCGCTTGCTGACGGTGATCCTGGGCGTGGTCGGAACGGCCGGCGCGGCAGTACTCGTCTATCACGGCGATGCGGTCAAGTCGATCTGGGATGTATATATCTCGATCATGGGACTGTTTCTTGGCGGCCTCGCGGGACTATTCGCCGTGGGCATGCTGACCCGCCGCGCCAGCGGCGTGGGCGCGATCGTGGGGGTCGTGAGCAGTGCCGGAGCGGTGTTCGCTGCCCAGAAGCTGACCGAGCTGCACTTCTTCCTTTATGGCCCGATAGGCATTGTGACCTGTTTCATCGTGACCTATGCGGTCAGCGTTATGATCCCGGGAAAGAAGAAGTCGATCGAGGGACTCACGGTCTACTCCATGCCGGCGCGGCGCGACTGAGCTGTCGGTCCGGCGCCGGCTGTAGGCTGTCAGTGTCACGTCCTGACTTCCGTTTGACACCTTCTCGGGCTCATTTCCCCCTTTGTTTTTACCGTAATCTTTACCCTTGTCGGCTCTGGGTTGCGACAAAGGTAAAGATTACGGTAAAGACAAAGGGGAATGCATCTACGTCCTCGTCTTTACCTCGTATGGGTAAAGGGCAGCCTAGGCCTTGGTGCCGGCGAAGTTTAAGCAGCATTCTGGCCTGTCCCTTATTTGCTCCCCTAAACCCGGAGACGCCCTTGTCTTTCTCTCAGTAGCGCAGCACTTCAAGTCCTGGCAGACGATTGAAATCTGCCGGATTTCGCGTTAACAGGCGTGCGCCGGATGTTCTGGCCGTTGCCGCAATCCACAGGTCGTTCTGTGAACGCCCTGACAGATCCTTCTCTTTGCGCAGCTGACTGACAAAACGTCCATAAACCTCGGCCGTCTCCAGCGTGATGGGGACAATGTTTCGTGATCGCATCAGCACCAGAGATTGTTGGAGCCGAATCTCGGATACCATCGCGGCCCCATCCAGAAATTCGCCGGCGGCTACGGCCGCAATGAGCAACGTTTCCCCTGCATGCCGCAGAAGCGCCTGGTTTACGGGCTGGTGTACATCACCACGGGCTCTGAATTCATCGATCAATACCGTCGTGTCGATGCAGATCACTGCGGTTGCTCCGCAGACCAATCGGTTCTGGACCGTTCAGTGGCGATCCATTGTTCCATCTGTTGGGCCTCATCGTGGGCGCTCTCAACAGATCCCCACAGTTTTGCCGCTTCGCGCACTGCCGACGCGCACGTCTTGGTTTGCTGGTAGCTCAGCAAACGATCAATGGTCTTCGTGAAGGATTCCTCCTCCCGCTTTTCCTGGGCGAGCTTTTGATAGACCTCCGACTTTATGGCGACTGTTTTCGTGCTCATGTCGATATTTTTGTATATATCCGGGCTTCGCGTCAAGGCCAAATGGTGAGATTCGGACCTGATCCATTCATCTGACATGTGCGAAACAGCGCGCAGAAGGCCTGTCCGCATCCAAGCTTTTCTTCAGCGTGGCAAAATGTTGCGACATTCGTCTACCCCGCACTATCTACTTGTAATGTAGTAAGCAATCGGTAGAAACTGGCTCCTCATTTATAGGCGTAGCCAAATCAAGAAAGGTGGTACTTATGGCCAGAAGTATGATGCGAAATATCAAGCCGTTTATTGACTGTAACGACGTTCTCGGGGATCAAGACCGACTCCAAGCCCGCGCCGGTGAAAATGGCTACTTGTATTTTCCTGGCTTGCTTTCCGCAGACGAATTATTGCCGTTGCGTCGCGAGGTATTGCAGGTCGCCAACCGTCACGATCTCCTCAGAGAAGGCGTTGATTTAGACAAGGGCATTCGCAAAGAGGGTGTGTATATTGATTTGGAATACGACAAACCGACTCCACCCAGCCTACAGCGATTCTACAATGACATACTCAGTCTGCACACCTTAAATGCCCTCCCCCACCATCCTACGGTCATGGGCTTAGTCGAATCGCTCCTCGCCGAGCCGACTTTCGTGCACCCACGGCACATTTGCCATATCCTCTTTCCGGGTCGCGCTGAACATACGACGGAGCCACACCAGGACTTTCCTGCAGTCCGCGGAACAGAGGATACATGGACAATGTGGACCCCCCTGGGCGACATCAATTCCGACCTCGGTGGCGTGGCGGTCGCGTGCGGCTCCCATCGGCGCGGTAATCTCGACACCAAACTGGTAGCTTCCGGGCAACTACTGGACGACGAAACATTGTGGCACTGGAATCCGTTTAAATGTGGAGATGTGCTCATGTTTCACAGCTTAATAATCCACCAGGGGCGTGACAATGTTACCGCCGATACCATTCGCCTTTCCACAAGCGCCCGCTATCAAGCCATCAGGGAACCGGTGGACGCAGCCGCGCTGAGACCCCACTGGGGCTGGGCGGACTGGGAGGAACTCTACGCTGATTGGGACCAGGATGATCCGCTCAAATACTACTGGAAATCTCTCGACCTCAATGTGCTGACCTACCCACCACACCAATGAGAGACAGAACCTTCGACCTCTCGTGGAATATGAAATTTTTCCAATCCGCGCCGACCACAGGGTCAGACCTTTATTATATACTTTAGGGTTGATATGCGCGTGCTGGGCGGTCGTCTTCT
>JAPKCZ010000152.1 GCA_028822745.1 Kiritimatiellia bacterium
GGCCTCAACATAGAAGTTGAAGGCGCCGCCCCCAATGTTTGGGATAGGGGCGCTCAAATGGTAGGTGGTGCCGGTGGAGTGCACCATCAGTGACGAGGCATATGATCCGGCTGCACCATGTCGATAGAAGGCGGTCAAGGTCAGGTTGGAAATGCTTGATCCGGCGTTGACGTCGACGAGAATGTCGAGGTCGTCGCCCTGTTCTGGCTGCGAAGGGCTCGTTCTCAGGTCGGACAGAAACAGCCCGGAACCTTCAACCACGGTAATGTCATCGAGTCCGAGATAGTGATCGGACAGGCTATCCTGGGTTTTGAGAAATCGCAGGTATACTGGGTTGGGGTCTTGAATCGTGTTGGTGACCGAAAGCCAGTCATCATCGAACACCGCTTGCAGATGATGCGTGACCCAGGAAACAAGATCGGTGGATGTCTGAAGCGCTATCTCTGCGTTACCGGGTTTCCCTGATCTGTTGCGGACATAGTAATGGACCGTGTCAATGCCGGTGGGGAAGCGGATTGTCTGTAGGTAGCTATTGGTATTAACGTCAACGTCGTTAAGCCAAGCGCACTTGAGGTCACGGGGCTGCCCATAGCCGAGAAAATTTTGGCGAATCGTCCCGTCCACGATTATCCATCCGTCAGCATTTGTGGTCGTGCCAAAGGAAGAAGTTATCGTCCAAGACTCGAAGTCTTGAAATGCATCCGCAAGCGCCAAGCTTGGGAGGATAAGAAGGAGGGCCAGGGCACTCAGTTTTGGATTTCTGAAAATATTCATATGTTGGCTTGAGTGTGGTCTTTCTGGAGGCAAGACTCCTACATTCAAGCAGTGGGCTTCGCGGCAACTAACCCTTTATGAAGTATGCCAAAACCGAGGCGGAGAAGCAACGTGAAAGAGTCTGGTTTGAATTATAAAGTCGTTGTTGTTACGGGCGCGGGGGGGAGGAATCGGTCGCGCCGTTTGGCTTTGTGAAGGCCAAGCTAGATGGTAGCTGCGATCCGTTCTACAAGAGTTGTAGCGCAAGGATGCTGTAGGCTGTCGCCAGTACGGGGTCGTTTTCCCAATAACGCGTATCCGTGTTCTGCCAGTATCCGCGCCCTCGTGAATCGATCTTCTGAAGGGATAGCAGCTTATTGGCCAGTGCTTCCCGCCAATCCACATCGGTCCCGTTTGCAAGCCTGACGTAGTCGATGTCGGCCGCATCCAGGGCGCGTGCCAGAACGTTGTAAAAGAAATAGAGTCCGTCGTTCCCCATGCCGGGGTTTTCGTCGAGTGACCAGTGTTTCATGCACCAGTCGAGTGCTGAGCGCACGCGAACATCCTCTGGGGAAATGTTCGCGTAGATCATGGCCAGTAGGCCGGCATAGGTCATGCTGCCGTAACGTCGAAGCGTGATGGTGTTGGTGGCGATGTTTTGCGTGTTCGTCTGCGTGTCGAGCCCAGGCTGGAGTTCGATCCGTTCGACAACGTCAGTCCAGTTGATATCCACGCGTTTCTCAGCAGGGCGATTTGTTTCTGTAGCGCTGGTCGCGTGCATGGCTTGCGCCGTATGGAAAGCGGATAGGAGGGTCGTGTAGGCCTGCCCGGATGGCGTGTCATACCCGAATCCGCCGTGATATGCATCTGCGCCGTAGTGTTGCGCGCGGGCCACATAATCGCGAGCGCGTAGTAGGTGAGGGGTAAGTTCATCGCGATCCGCGGCATAGAGTGCCGTCATGCAGATTGCCGTATTGTAACTGGCGAGACTTCCGCCGCTATTGTCATCATTCGCAATGTAAAAGCCACCGTCGTTTTGGCGACAGGAAAGAATATGGGTGAGTGCGCGTTCGATGATTTTGGGCGCGTCTGGATGATCACTGCGCGTGAAAGCCCACATTGCCAGACCTGTGAGTGCTGGCGTTTTGGGCGATGACCAGGACCCATTTTCCTTCTGCTTGGCGGCCAGCCAATCCAGCGAGCGGTTCAGGGCCGCGTCTACTTCGTAACGCAGGGATAAGGAAAGGTGGACGGGTGCCGATGCGCTGGAGGTGAGTCCGATGCTGTCATTCTGGGCAAACGTGCAGCTCGTTAGTGCCAAAATTATAAAAACGTGTTTTGATATCATCTCGTTATCCTATACCAACATAACGTTGCGCGACGACTTCATATTAGAGCCGGCGGTTTACAGTCTTCAGGATTGAGTCTGTATGGCGCTGTATGTATGCTCCCGATCCAATTGACGTCATTGAAAGGACACCATCGTGAGTCACAGCCCCAGTTTGTCTACCGTACCCGAAGCACCCATGCCACTTCTCGCCATTCGCGCCATTGTCGGCGGCGTCCTTATGGGGCTCGCCAATCTGGTTCCTGGCATCAGTGGCGGTACGATGCTGTTGGCAACGGGCGTTTATCCCCTGTTTATCAACGGCATTGCCGAGTTGACGACTCTGAAATTCAAGCTGCGCTCGATTGTGGTCCTCGGTTGCGTCGTCGTCGCTGCAATGTTGGGTATCCTGTTGCTTGCTGGTACGATCAAAGAGCTGGTTATTGACCATCGATGGGTCATGTATAGTCTGTTTATAGGACTGACCTTGGGTGGCGTTCCTATCGTGTGGGCGATGATTGGGAAACCGAGTCGATCCTGTTGGTGCGGTGTTGTTTTCGGGTTTTTGGGTATGGCTGCTTTGGCTTGGGTTCAGCAAAGCGGCTCGGGAGCCCAAGGCGGGGACGACGCCACCTGGGTTATGCTGCTTCTGGCTGGGGTGGCCGGTGCCAGCGCGATGATTCTGCCCGGTGTCAGTGGTGGCTATCTACTTTTGGTGATGGGCGTTTATGTGCCAATTCTATCGGGTGTTGATACGTTAAAGGAAGGTCTCAAGGCCGCGGATATGACCGTCGTTATGGAGGTCGGCCTTGGTTTGGAGTTACCCGTTGGCCTGGGCGTTGTTGTCGGTTTTGTCGGCGTGAGCAACGTGTTGCGATTGATGTTGCGGCGCTATGAAAAAGCCACCCTGGGTGTTTTGCTGGGGTTGCTGTTAGGCGCCGTTGTTGGGCTATGGCCATTTCAAAAAGGCGTGGCGCCTGAACCTGGCGATGTTGTCAAAGGTCAGGTCGTTACGGTCGAAACCTTTGCCGACATCGAGCCTGAAGATTATCCGACTCGGCGGTTTTCGCCAACGGGTGGTCAGTGGGCAGGCGCAGCGGCTCTGATTCTGTTTGGTTTCGGCGTCACCTACGCCATTTCGCGCTTCGGTGGGGCTGGTGAAACGAAGACCAATGACGCGTAGCCTGCTCTAATTCAGGCGACGATCTTTCAAGGCTGGCAATTGTTGACGGACGCTTTGTATGCGTTCCTTAGACAGTGTTGCTTGTAGCGTGCATGGCTGGTCGCCTGCTTGCGCTAGAATTTCACCCCACGGGTCCACGATCATGCTGTGCCCATAGCTTGCCAAACCCGTGACGCGGTTATGTCCGCACTGATTTGCCGCCACAAGGTAGCATTGGTTTTCAATAGCGCGGCTGCGGCACAGTGTTTCCCAGTGCGCCTTGCCTGTCGTTGCCGTGAAATCGGATGGCGCAAGGATCATGTCCATGCCCGTGTTTGAAAGAGATCTGAAAAGTTCAGGGAAACGCAAGTCGTAGCATATCGATAAGCCTGTCTGCCAACCGTGAATATGCGTTGCGCAAGGCGCAGCGCCAGCTGTGTATGCAGCGGATTCGTTTACGGTTGTCCCATCGTTGAGTTCAATGCCGAACAGGTGTATTTTGCGATAAACGGCCGTGCGCTCCCCTGTGGGCGCGAATAGCACGGAGCTGTTGTATACGCTGTCACCGTCACGCTCCGCGAAACTGCCTAGCAGGATCCATGTCGCATGGGTTCGGGCAAGCGTGGTGACGTGTTTGGATAGCGTGCCTTCGATGGGTTCAGCAATCTCGGCATATTGTTTCATGTCACCACGAAAGCAACAGAGCTCCGGCAAAACAATTAGATCCGATTCGTCTGCGCATGCCGCGACTTGATTATTGATGACCGCGAGATTCTCTTCGACGTCGTGCGTGCTGTCGCACTGAACGAGGCTGACGCGTAGTGCATCGCGGGCGGTTTCCATTACTCACTGTCCTTGTCGTAAGTGCTTATTGTGAATGCTGCGGCGGATTGCAGCACGATGGGCAGGCGATCCACGGGTATGGCAACACCCGCAGAAACGGGAAAACGTTCATCCATCATGTTGATGTATGTGACGTCGATCGATGGTGTGATTTGAGTGGGTGTGTTTTTGTCGTGCCATAGGACCACAAGGTGCCGGTTGTCGGCGCGATAGCGGAAGGCATGCGTTGTGGGCGATGGGTGTATTGCACCTTCGGGTTCAGCGCCATCGAGTGTGAGCGCTAAGGTTCGCAAGGCCAGCCACGCTGGGTAGGGGCCGTAATCAGCGTCGATAGGCGTCCAGCGTTGACCGGGTGTTATGCTGAAAAACACCTTTTTGATACGTGGTTGATTCAATGCGTAAACGAACCATTTCGATAGCTGTTGTGTTTGGCCAAGAACACCGTTGACCGGATACACGCGGTCATGTCCTGTGCGTCCAATGATGACGGACGGTGCATGCTCGATTTTGGATAACATGGTTTGGACTCGACCTGTGACGAGCTGCGGCTCATCGAGATAGCCCCATGAATAAGTGTGGATGTTTAACCAATCATTTGTGCGCAGACGCGTTTGAAGCTTGTGTCGCGCAATGCGTTCAGTGTCCGCACCTTCAATGCCGGATGAAATCGTGGTTGCGGCAGGAGCGAATTTCTGGAGATTGGCAATGCTGACGTGCTTAGATGCTTCGCTATTGTTAGGAATCAGCCAGTGGTGGATCGTGTCTGCGTATCGGGTGAGCGTCGCTTGGAGAGCAGCTTGGTTGTACGATTCCGGTGCTGCGTTCTTTAAATTCCCGCATAACTGTATTCCCAGCTTCTGTGCTTGCACGACCCGTCGATTGATTATCTTTGGCCATAGATACGCGTTGTTGTTTGTTACCGTGGGCAGGAAGGATGCATCGTCTGTCATAAAAAGGCGGGCGCCGAGTGTGTGTGTGAGACTGAGCAGGTGATTGTCGTCTAAGTCGGAAGGCCATTGTGTTGCTCGATGCGCGCTCGTGGCCAATTTGGATTCAGGCTCAGGCGTTGTGTTGCGTTGCGCCGAAATGACGGCAAATTGCATGGGCACGCTTCCTTCATGCGTGCGAGAGATCTTCGATACGCTACGTTGCAGCAGGCGTCGACCCGCTTCATCGAAGAGCGTCACGCGAATCGTGTAGTGGCCACGGTTTAGTTTTTTGAAATTAGGGTCGATTGATGTTGGTATTAACGATGTGATGGTGATGTTCGTGGTTGTTTCTGCGACGGTTCTGCCCCAAAAGTCAAAGGTTTCGATTTTGGCGCTACCTCTAAATCCTGTCCACCTTTCGTAGTGGACCGGTCCGTAGGTCCGCAACATTTCCAGATCGTTCAAGTAGCGGACCGAAAGTAGCATTGAGATGGGTTGATTTTCCTGGAGGATGCGGGACTCTGGGATGTTAGGTGGCGTACGAAGTTCAATGTCTAGGCGATCAGAAGGCGCTTCTCCTGGTGTAAATGTATTGCTGTTACGAAAACTGAGTTCTGCGGGCGCGTCATTTGGGTGATTCAGTGTTACGGATACGTTGCGGGTCGGTTTGTGTGCTTCATCAAGCAGGCGGCATGACACATGCCATGGATGATTCGTTTCCTGAAAACCGAAAAACGTGACAAAACGTTTTTCAACGAAACGTTGACAAACACGTTTCTAACGCGTTTTTTTAACACGCGTTTTAACGTTATTTTACGTTTTTTTACGTTTTAAAACGTCTAGGGCACATG
>JAPKCZ010000153.1 GCA_028822745.1 Kiritimatiellia bacterium
TGTATTCATGGCCTAAAGGCGAACAGAGCAAGACGGCATGGTCGCGATCGAGTGTCGTCACAGCGGGCAGAAACGCACCGTATAGCGGCGCTTCACTCGAACCAAAATAAAGGGAGGTCATGGTGAGCCTTCAGGTGTCGGTTTGCCGAGCACTAGGCCGAATGCCTCAAAAACGATGTCAGCGAGAATGCGGTTTCCTTTTGCGTTTAAATGTGATCCATCGTTGGTGAGAATACCCAGTTTTTTGTTTTCGGGATTGTTGGCTTTGATGTAGTTGAGCATGGGTGTTCGAAAATCCAGAAGATGACACGTGTTCTCGTCGGCCACCGTTTTTATGATTTCGTTGTACGCGTCCATGTTGCTGTCACGCGCTTCTTGCCCCGTCAGCTTTTCGCCGGAAGGCGTCAATGTTGTCAAAACGGGTATGGCCCTGTCACGCTTGATGCGCCAGACCAAATCGTCGAGTCCCAATTGCCAGAGTTTGCGTCTAAGCTCGGATTCAGAGCCCTCATCCACAATATTGTTGATGCCAATCTGAATGATGACCACCGTTGGTCGGTGTGCTTTGACATCTTTGTCGTAGCGCTCCCGAAGATCGTCGACGCGATCAAAGCCGCGTCCAGCGTTAACAACTTTGGCCGCAAGATGTTCCTTGCGCACGGTGTGAGAAAATATGCGTACAAAGCCATCGTCTTCATTTCCCTTCGCGGTAACGGAATCGCCCAGGAAAATGATGCAGCTGTACTTGTCAAGCGGGAGCGTATTGGTCGAAATTCCGGCCTTGGCTGTGGTGGCAAAAAGGGCGGCATGAACAAGCAGGATGAGCAAGCCCTTACGCGTGTATGCCGATTGCAGAAACGGTTTCATTTTGCCCCTCCTTTTTTGGTCTTAAAAAACCGACCAAATCCTTTTTGATCGGCTGTTTCGGTTGGCGTTTCGGTTTCGAAAGTTTCGTTGGACACAGCTGAGCACATGGTGGCGACTTGTTGCAAGCTATTGAAGAGGATGTCATTGGGAGAGAGCTTGATCCCGAGGGTGTCGTCAATGGTGGCCACAACGCGAAGCGCGAGTAATGAGTGCCCCCCCAATTCGAAAAAATTACGATCCATGCTGACACCGCTGACACCAATGGCTTCTGCGACGATGGTGGCGACTTGCTGTTCAACTGGCGTGCATGGTTCGACAATCACGGCCGGGTCCGTCGCAACGACGAGCGGATCCGGGAGCGCTTTTCTGTCGACTTTTCCTGTGGCTGTCAGAGGAATCGCGTTCACTTCAACAAAATGCTGAGGAACCATGTAAACCGGAACGCGATCACGGAGATGTTTGCGAAGTTCCGTAGATGTTGCTGTTGCTCCTTCGTTCAGCACGTAATAAGCGACTAAGCGATGGTCCCCTACCCATCGTTCAATTGCGACAACAACGCATTGTCGAAGCGCGGCGTATGCGCTCAAGGAAATTTCGATTTCGCCAGGTTCCACGCGAAAACCACGAATCTTTATCTGGCGATCGATACGCCCCAAGAATTCCAACGTTCCGTCTGGCAAATACCGAACGCGATCCCCTGTTCGATACAGGCGTGCATCTTCATGTTGCGAGAAAGGATCAGAGACGAACCGTTCACGAGACAGATCTGGACGGTTTAGATAGCCGCGCGCAACCCCGTCGCCTCCCGTGTAGAGCTCGCCCGAAACGCCGAGAGGCACGCGGTTCATAAATTCATCGAGCACATAAACACGTGTATTGGAAATTGGGCGCCCAATTGGAATATTGGTTCGTGATAGGCTCTCTGGCCCAATGACGTGACAGCAGGTAAAGGTCGTATTCTCAGTTGGACCGTAACCATTGATGAGCTTGCAATCGGGCAGTGCCTCCAGAGCCCGTTGGACCTGCGGGACGGGTAGCACATCGCCTCCTGCCAAAAGAAAGCGCAAGCCGGCGAGGCAGGGTAAAGCTTCGTCAACCATCATGCGAAACAGTTCAGCCGTTAGCCATGCGGTGTTAATTTTGTGCGCCTGGATGAAATTACCCAGATCCTGCATTGATGGGCGTGCATCAGCGCACAATACGACCGTGCCACCGTTGAGCAAAGGGCCCCAGACTTCAAGCGTGGACGCGTCAAAAGAAGTTGGGGCAAAATGGAGCATACGTGTATCGGCGGAAAAACGTATGTAGTTTGTGTCGCATACCAGTCGCATGATGTTTCTATGGGTGACGACAGCACCCTTTGGTGTGCCCGTTGAGCCAGACGTATACATCACGTAAGCTGGATCGGTGGCATGCGGCATGTGGACGGCCTCGTGGGACCGACGTGCGCTTCCGTCCTGAACGCAATCGCTCAGGTCAAGCATCGTGCCGGAAAAATCCGGCAAACGCTTTGCGCTTCGCGTATCAGCGACAAGCACGGCCATTGCTGTATCTTCAATCATGAGTGAAATGCGGTTGGGCGGATAACTTGGATCGAGCGGGATGTAGGCAGCACCGATTTTCAGTATTCCAACAATAACAGCCAACATGTTTGCGGAGCGTTCGCAACTGATGCCAACCCTATCTCCCGCAGATACCCCTGCACCGATCAGCCTGTGAGCGACGTTGTCCGAGCGTTTGTCCAGCTCGCGGTAGGTTAACGATGCCTCTTCGGCAGGTGCTAAAACGGCAACGGCATCTGGGAATAGGCCCACCTGCCCCTGGAAGCGTCCCACTAACGAGGTGTCGCGCGGGTATTGGGTGTCTGTCTGTTCGTAACCGCCTAGAGCGTCGCGGTCTTCGGGTGTTAGAAATGGAAAGCTGCCGATATGTTCGTCAGGGCTGCTGCAAAACGCACGCAGTGTCAGCACAAAATAGTTCAGTAATTGTGTCGCCGTGGAGGCACTGTACAAGGCGCGTGCATAGACGAGGAGCAATTCGGTCTCGGATTCGCCGCGATGGATTTCCAATAGAACATCCGTCAACGCTGCATCGGTATCCAATGAACGTGATGACAGTGGCAGTCCCCCGAATGTCATAGGCTCCGCACGATGATCTTCATAGGTCATCAACGCTTGATATATGGGCGTCCGGCTCGCGTCCCGCATCGGGTTGACCGCTTCTACGATTTGCTGAAACGGAATTTCCTGATTTGCCAAAACGTCGCCAACGGTATTGCGGGTTGTTTCAAGTGCGGCGCTTAGTGACATCGCTTTGGAGAATGTCGAACGAAACGGAAGCGTGTTTACAAAGAATCCAATCAGTTGTTCCACATCAGGATGTTGGCGCATGCTGACGGGTGAGGCTACAATGACATCCCATTGACCACTGAATCGACACAGGAGCACCTGAAAGACTGAAAGCAGGGCCATAAAGGTTGTTGCACCAGATTGCTTCGCCATGGTTTCAAGTTCGGAGACAATCGTCTCGGGGATCATCACGGATACCACGGCGCCTTCGGCGCTTCGTGTGGGCGCGCGTGCGAAATCAAGTGGTATTCCGAGAAGAGGTAGTTCATCGGATAGATTGCTTCGCCAGAACGCGCGTTGTTTCTGTAAAATGTCGCCACTAAGCTGTGTGCGCTGCCACTCGGCGTAATCCCCGTAATCAACAGGCAATGCCGGCAGGGATTGCACTGCAGTCTCCGAATTCAGGTATAGCGCGGACAAATCACGGAGCAAAATTGCGGTGGATGCCCCATCAAAGATCGAATGGTGAAAAACAAAGACGAGTACATCGCCATCTGCAGGATCGGAACACAGTCCGACACGCCAAAGGGGCGTGCTGCTTAAGTCGAACGCCTTGTCGGAAAACACCTGCATGACGTAAGCAGGGTCGTCGCCGTGGAGCGATTCGACAATGCCATCAATACCCGTGCCCGTTTCGAATCGTGTTTGATGCGCATCGGATATCACGCACCCTCGCAAAACCATGTGTCGGTCCTGGAGGGCTCGACAAGCGGTATTCAGCTTCTCTACATCGATTTGCCCCTGTATTCGGAAGGCAAATGGCATGTTGTACTCGGATGTTCCGGGATTGATCTGCTCAAGAAACCAAAGCCCTTCCTGTTGAAGAGACAATGGGGCCAAGGAGCTCGAATCTCGGCGGGGAATGGACGCTTGCGCAGGCGCAGGCGAGCCGCCCTTCCCTTTCAGTCGCTTCGCAAGCAAAGCGCGCTTGGCGTCTGAAAGTTTCGTACTGTCGCCGCTAGCACTGGTGGCGTCATTCATCTGAAGCATCCGCAAGCAATGCCGCGGCCTCTTCGTCTGTCATTTCATCCAGTTCTGCGATGAGAGCTTCTTCGAGTGCCGTCGCAAGTCCTTGGACCGTAGGTGCCGCCAACAACATTGGTAATGTGACCGGTAAGTCTTGCGCTTTCAGTTGAGCGATGACTTGCCCTGCTAACATGGAGTGCCCTCCTAGATCAAAAAAATCACTGTCTCGAGAAATGGTGTCGCGCTTCAACACGTTCTGCCATACTTCGGCGATCAAGACTTCGGCATCACCCTCTGGCGACTGGTGTTCAGCTGCAGGGCTTCCATCGCCAACCTCTGGAGCCGGGAGTGCACGGCGATCGACTTTTCCGCTTGGCAGCAAGGGCAGCTCTGCCGTTGTCAGGAAGTGTTGCGGAATCATGTATGAGGGTAAGCTTTGCTTCAGCAGTGCGCGCAATGCTGCCGTATCCGCATCGCCGTCCAAGACGAGATGAGCGACGAGGCGCTGATCCTCAGTTGAGGGAGCCCAAACAACCACTGCGCATGCATTGACGCTCGGGTGACGCGTGATAACGTTTTCGATTTCTTCGAGTTCGACACGATTTCCTCGAATCTTAATCTGGTTGTCGTTGCGACCAACAAAAACCAGATTTCCATCTGAAAGCATGCGAACGGTGTCGCCGGTTCGATAGGCACGCCCATGCACGGCGCCGAAGTCATCGATGAAGGCCGCCTTTGTCTTCTGTTTGTCATTGCGATATCCGCGCCCGACGCCCGTCCCCGAAATGACTAATTCGCCTGCGACGCCGATTGCTACCGGGCGCAGTCGCTCATCGACGACATGCGATTCAAGTCCATCCAATGCTTGGCCAATCGGAACGTCTCGCCCCATGTCGGAAAGCGTGCTTGCGGTGCATTCGAACCATGTCGCGTTGACGCAACATTCTGTGGGACCGTAGAGGTTACGAACAACAATATCCTCCGAACCCGGGTGTGCATACAAATTCGCCAACAATGATTTCGGCAGGGCTTCCGCGCCGAGGGATATGCCATGGGTTGGCCAGGCGTCCTCGTCGGAAAGCGTGGCCAGAGTACTAGCGAAAATACTAGGGGTCATGCTAATGAGGTCGATCTCGTTTGAGCGCATAAAATCGAGCAGTGCACCGCCGTCCGTAATGGAAGCCTCGGGTACCACGTACAATGTCGTTCCGTGTGTCAAACAGCCAAAGACTTGCTGCACGGACACATCGAATACGAATGGGGACACAAGGGCTTCGCGTCTGATTGCGGGTTGCTGTTCATAAAAAGAGTCGTTTAGCCAGCGAACCAAATTCACGACAGCACGATGTTCAACCATGACACCTTTGGGAAGCCCTGTAGATCCAGATGTATACATGACATAGGCAAGATCTTCGGGGCGCGACGCTATGGGGACAATGTCCTGCGTCACGGCAGGAAGCGCCGAAAGGTTGGTGACGGGGATAGATAGCGTGTCGGGGATCTTCGGCTCGGTATCGGTATTGCTCAAAAGAATGACCGAGCCACTATCTTGAAGTATGTATTCGAAACGTTCTTTGGGAAGGCCCGAATCGACGGGGACATAGGCCCCACCCGCCTTTAGAATACCGAGCATGGCGACGACTGAATCTATGCTGCGGCCTGTTGCGAATGCAA
>JAPKCZ010000154.1 GCA_028822745.1 Kiritimatiellia bacterium
AGACGTCCTCCGTGAGATGAAAGCGAGACTCATTGGGTGGAATGACGCCACCAACGATATGTTTAGATGGAATTGGGTGCGCTGGAACTTCCCAGAACCACTCTTGCCTGACAAAGCAAATGAGCTAACCGCACCATTAACTTCATGATGCTGAAAAAGGAACCAAGGCATAACCAAGCGTTGCACAGCGACGCGGCAAACCGCGCGCGTGAACGCAACCGTTGGGGCGGCGATCAAGATTGCCTTATTGCCACAGATTTGATATCAATACAGCATGAACATTAAAGCAATAGTTCACGAGGCCGAAGAAGGTGGTTTCTGGGCCGAAGTACCGGCGCTCCCGGGCTGTGTCACGCAAGGGGAAAGCATCGAAGAAGTTCGGACTAATGTCCGAGAGGCCATCGAGCTTTGGTTGGATGCGGCTGAAGGCAATTTTGACCCGAGTACGAATGAGCAAATCATGGAGCTTGCTGTTTGAAGCAAGTGACGGGCACTGAGTGACGGTCCCCGTCCGTAAGTGTTTGGTACGCATAGAAGGTCTGTCCCTTGCTACTTTGCGACGGAAGAGAGATGACCTATGGCGATTCAGAAATGATTAAGCGCCTTTTGGAAGGCTCAAAGAAGAACGATTACAAATTGCGTGATTTGTTGGTTAGTATCATTGCTGACGACGCATTCACAAAGCGATAATATATGGCTGACTATCTGACCGCACCCAGACCGACCGAGGACATGCCCAAGGGTATCTCCTATATTATCGGCAACGAAACGGCGGAGCGCTTCAGCTTCTACGGAATGAAGGCGATCCTCGTCGTCTTTATGACCACCCACCTGATGGGCGCCGACGGTCTCGATCCGATGAGCGAATCTGACGCCCGCATCTGGTACCATCAGTTCAACGCACTGGTCTACTTCACGCCGCTTCTCGGGGCGATTATCGCCGACGTATTCCTCGGTAAGTACCGGACGATTATCTATCTATCGCTCGACTACTGCCTCGGCCATCTGACGCTGGCCGTCGACAGTTCGCGTATGGGCCTGATGATCGGGCTGGGCCTGATCGGTATCGGCGCGGGCGGCATCAAACCGTGCGTCTCGGCGCATGTCGGCGACCAATTCGGCAGGAGCAACGCCAGTCTATTGGAGAAGGTCTACAGCTGGTTTTATTTCGCCATCAACCTGGGTGCCTTCACGTCGATGATTCTGACCCCGATCCTGCTCGATAGATACGGCTCGCACGTCGCCTTTGCAGTGCCCGGCATTCTCATGCTGATCGCCACCATCGTCTTCTGGACGGGCCGCCACAAGTTCATCCACGTGCCACCGGGCGGGAAGGCGTTTCTGCAAGAGGCGTTCAGCGGTGAAGGCCTCAGAGCGATAGGGAAACTGTCGGTCATCTACGTCTTCGTCGCCATGTTCTGGGCGCTATTCGATCAGACCTCTGCAGCCTGGGTGCTGCAGGCCAAGAAGATGGACATGCATTGGATGGGCCGCGACTGGCTGCCCGCCCAGATCCAGGCGGCTAATCCGCTGCTGATCATGATCTTCATCCCAATATTCAGCTTCGTCGTCTACCCACTGATCAACAAGGTGTTTGAGCTGACGCCGCTGCGCAAAATTTCGATTGGCTTCTTTGTCGCCGTCCCCTCGTTCCTGATCCCCGCGTGGATCGAGTCCCAGATTGCGACGGGTGCGTCGCCGAGCATTGGCTGGCAATTGCTGGCCTACGTCTTCATCACCGTCGCCGAGATCTTCATCTCGATCACCTGCCTCGAGTTTTCCTACACGCAGGCGCCGCGCAAGATGAAGTCGCTGATCCTCGGGCTGTTCCTCGTGTCCGTCGCCATCGGCAATCAGTTCACTGCCCTGGTCAACATATTCATTCGTAACGAAGACGGGACGAGCAAGCTCAGTGAGGTGGACTATTACCTGTTCTTCGCCGCCTGCATGCTGGTGACCGCGATCGTCTTTATCGTCGTCGCCAAGATGTACACGCCGATGGAATACCTGCACGAAGAAGGCGGCGAGCACGAAGCGGAAGCGGACGCCGTATAGCGTGGAGTGGTGGGAGCCATCGGGGTCGGACCACAGGTTTCTCCAGGGTATCAAGGACTTAGAATTGCCAACAGAGCGATTCTGGTGGCTATGGGGCGGATTTCGGTAAGCGTTAAGCTTGAGCTTCGTGGGTCTCGGCAACGCGCTCCGCGCTCTTGGGGATCAGCAGCACAAGCTTAACGTTTACGATTTCTGGGGTCCAAAATCGGCCCATGCGCAGCGTAGTCTTCGCTGTGCGCTTGGGTAACCTTTTTGCATTCGACACGGCAACGTTGATTCTGACTGTCAACGACTTACGCATAGATGGTCTGTCCCGAATACCGCTACTTTAAGCTCTTCCACCGCCAAAATCTCAAACCATTTACAGAAGGTCGCAAAGGACGCAAAGCTTGCCCGCCGCAGGAGGGTTGCGGCCATTGGTCGCCCTTTGCGTTCTTCGCGACCTTCTGTGAGATTCTTAACAGTGCCGTAGAAACATGCTGGAATCCTTTAAAGTAGCCGTATTCTGGTCTGGTACTCTGTCCCCATTTCTGCTGCTGAGACGCGGGGAATGCATGTACCATGCTCGTCATTGCCCAAATCTTTGCCTTCGTCTCATCTTCTTTGAGTGTGGACGACTGGGTGGCCTGTTCCCTTTCTTGTCCGTGATCTCAAAGGGGCCCACTCGTCTTCTGGCAGCAGAATTTCAGAACGGCCGGTGAATCGCGCCTTGTTTCGCTTTGCCAGCTCATTTATGCTTCGGGTCGACATACCGTGAAGATTGCGCCCCGTCCCATTCTTAAAGAACCAGATTGCAAGTGGACGTTGAGCCTGTAGACTCTATTGCTGCGAACGATGAAGATATTTCCCTCCCTCTTGTTAGTCCCTTTCTGCCAGCGTGTGGGTACACGTAATGTCATTACGCTCCTGCGATTTCTCGGTATTCTGCTGCTCCTGATTGTCTTGTACTGCGTCCTGTTTCACCTGTTGATGGCCGGTGAAGGCCAAACGCACTCTTGGATCACAGGTCTCTATTGGACCCTGACGGTGATGTCGACACTTGGCTTCGGCGACATCACCTTTCACAGCGATCTGGGACGAATCTTTTCAATAATCGTACTGCTTTCGGGCATGCTGTTCATGCTGACCCTGCTGCCCTTCACGGTTATTCAGTTCTTTTACGCTCCGTGGATGGCGACCCAGTTGGACCTGCGCATTCCGCGTTCGCTGCCGGAGGAGTCGCAGGGCCATGTCATCCTGATTCATGATGATGAAGTCACGCGAACACTGATCCGCAAACTGCGCCAGTTCCATTACGATTACGTCATGCTGACGCCCAGTATGCAAACCGCCCAATCGCTGAAAGACGAGGGCATCCATACGATGGTCGGCGAGCTCGACGACCCTCAGACCTATCGAAACTGTCGCATCGAACAGGCCGGCCTGATTGCAGTCACGGCCTCCGATGTGGTCAACACGAGCGTGGCCTCTACGGTGCGCGGCTTGTGCGAAGACATCCCTATTCTCGCGACGGTCCAGCATCGAGATTCAGTGGATATCCTTGAGCTGTCCGGCTGCAACCGTGTACTGCACCTGGGGGAGATGATGGGCGCCGCGCTTGCGCGCCGCTGTGTGGCCGGCGATGCCATGGCGCATGTCGTCGCCACCTTCAACGAGCTGCAGGTGGCCGAGGCCGTCACGGCCAACACCCCGCTGGTGGGCAAAACCCTGCGGGAAAGCCGACTGCGTGAATTATTGAGTATCAACGTCGTCGGACTCTGGGAACGGGGTGTTTTTCAGGCCGCCCGGCCAGACGCCGTGATCCACCAGAGCACCGTCCTGGTTCTGGCGGGCTCCGAGCAACAGTTGCATGAGTATGATGAGCTTTTCTGCATCTACACGCACAGCTCGGCGCCGGTGCTGATTATCGGCGGTGGCCGCGTCGGCCGCGCCACCGGGAAATCATTGGCGGAACGCGGAATCGACTACCGCATTGTCGAGAAACTGCCCGAGCGCATCCTCGACGACGGTCATTATGTCGAGGGCAGCGCCGCCGATTTCGAGACCCTAAAGCGGGCCGGCATCATGGACTGCCCGACCGTGATTATCACAACGCATGAGGACGACCTCAATGTGTACCTGGCCATTTACTGCCGCAAGCTGCGTCCTGACGTTCAGATTATTGCGCGCGCGACGGCGGAACGCATTGTCGGTGCGCTGCACCGCTCCGGTGCAGATCTGGTGATGTCGTATGCCTCGATGGGCGCTAACGCGATCTTCAATCTGCTTAAACGCAGCGATGTACAGATGATCGCGGAGGGTCTCGATATCTTTAAACTCGAGATTCCCCGCACGCTGATCGGCAAGACCATGGCAGAGCTCGGCATGCGCGAAGCCACCGGCTGCACCGTGCTGGCGGTTTCATCCGCGGACGGCATGCAGATCAATCCAAGCCCGACCCTGCCGTTCCCTGCCGAGGGAGAGATCGTGGTGATCGGCAGTGCCGAGGCGGAAGAAGTGTTCCTCGCCAAGTACAGCACGCGACGCTAACGCGACATCGTCGCAGTGTGCTTCTACCATGCCGTAGAAACCATGCACGGATGGCTTAAGCTAGCAGCATTCAGGTCTGACACTGGCTCCACATAATCCGGCAGAAGGCATGCTGTTCAACAGCCACTTCAGAGCTTAGCCCAGTGGTCTGTGGCGGCGTCACCGTTGCTCATATTCACGTCAGCAAAGTCGTTCTTTATCTTCCATCAGGGAATTATCCCAGTCAGACATGGCCAGCTCGCGTTTGCGCCAGTAGTACTTTAAATCGTCGCTCTTCCACTCGGCGTAAACATCGTCCCACTCGGCGACGCCCATATGTACGGCTAGAGAGCGTTCTTCAATCTCAGCGTCCGCCGCTTGATAGCGAATATCACAGGAGAGTCGCACTTTTTGACCCCGCTGATTCGGTAAGCCACAGTGCACCATGTGGCTGGGAAAGGTGAGGATGTCGCCACAGGCGTAGTCGCCTTGCACCCATCGGTAGTCCATGTCGCAAAGAATGGCTTCTTTACCTCCTGCGCCTCGTGCCGGCATCACATCCAGGACCTCTTCGCGATGCGAGCCACCCAACACACTCAGACCACCCAGCTCGAGTGGACAGTCGCCAAGCGGGAACCATAGCGTCCAGAACTGATGCGTGCCTTGAATGTAAATGTAGTCCTGATGCGGTGGCGTGGGCGCACTCTTTGGCGTGGGCACCATCACGCGCGCGATGTGCCGCGGATGTGGCAGAACCTCAGCCTCGAATAAGGTTTCGTAGAGCGAGATGAGCTTGGGGTCATGGGGAATCTGGTGGAACAGTTCCAGGCACTGAATGTCCCTGTAAACCGCATTCGTGACGCCCATTGCGGACAGCGTCTCGTTGTCGACGCCCAAACGATTAATCGCGGCCAGATCGGCAATGTCTTCGGCGTCCTCCCGCATCCAACCATGACTCGCCAGGACGTCAAGCATTTGTCGCCGCAGCTCAAGCACCGGCTCCGTCGGCAGGAATTTCTTAAAGAAGAGGTAACCATCCTCTGCGGCGCGTTCGCGCAAAGCTTCAGGTGCTTCAAGCAAGTCGGTCGAATCTGTGAACGGTTCCGCTTGTGTTGTCAGTGCTGCATTCATGCCACAAAATTACCAAGAAGCACTCTGGGAATAAATGTTTTTTTCAGTTCTTGCCGCCCCCTGAGAAGTTCAGGTGAATATTTCTGATGGCCTGCCCCGTATGGCACAAAGTTAAGCACAGTTTCCGGCAATCAATGGGACACGCGCCATGTCTGTGGG
>JAPKCZ010000155.1 GCA_028822745.1 Kiritimatiellia bacterium
CTGCTATTTGGGAATGTGGAATACCGATGCCAATGCACTTTTCGGCCAGACATCGTTGAGTAGTAAGTTGACCACCTATTCGGCCGCGGCGGTTCCCGTGATTGTGCATGGGCGGCATGACGCCGCGGCATGGCGTTTGGTCGATCACTACAATGCGGGTATTCGTTTCAATGAGAATGAAGCTAATACACATGAGGCGCTGTTGGGTCTTTTCTCCGATCATACACGCTGGGTGGATCGCGCGGATGGGGCGCGACGCTTGTGTGGCCATGAATTCTCGTTGGAGAGGAATGTGGTCACCCTGACAGAAACGTTGTCGGAAACAGCCAAATCGTGGCAAGCTCGGTAGCTATGTCGAATAAAACAAAAAAAATCTGGTTTCTCACGCAAGGCTACAGCGTACGTGGCGGGCACGAAGCCCATGTTCTGCATTTTGCAACCGAGTTGCGTGAACACGGGTATGACACCTCTGTCATCGTTGTCGATCGATTGCCCGAGGAACAACATCGCTTCATGTCGGCTCTACGTGAACGAAAAATTGCGTTGGTCAGTATTGGCGACTACCTCAATGGGCAGATCGACTTTCTGACGCTGGTTCTCTATGTGCCGTGGGCTATCCGCATGAAGCTCCGCGGGGAGCCGGCCTCGTGGGCTTTATTGCATCGATACCTTCATGAACGCCTTGGCCCGCGTTGGCTGAGCGCGCAGATCAAAAGCGATGATCCCGCTATCATCCATGTGCACGGGCGCTTGCCTGAAACGTATTGGCCTTGTCTGCCGCTGCCACGATCCGTGCTTCATCATGGGACAGAGGGGCGTCGCGATGACACCTGGGACGATTCCGAGGCGGAGGCCTTTTCAGCGTTTGCGCAGGGCTGTGCACGAAATTTCGCGCCGGGACAAGGCGTTGCTGCGAATCTGCGCGAGGCTTTCGGCATTACTCGAGAAATTCATACGATCTACACGATCTGCCCTGATTCCGAAGGCGCCGCTACCGTTGCCAAGACAATCTCTGAAAGGACAGGCCCCGAAACCGTATTTGGTATTCTCTGCCGCATGACCCCCGAAAAGGGCATTGACACCTTGCTGAAGGCACTTCTGATAGTAAAGCAGACCATGGGCAACGTGCATTTTCGCTTCTTTGGTTCGGGTCAACTGGATGAGGAAATTTCGGCGTTTATCAAAGATAACGGCCTAGACGATGTCCGAGTCAGCCACGATTTCGACTCCCCGCTTGAGGCGCTGTCCGAATTGGATGTTTTCGTTCACCCCAGTGTGTCGGATGCCATGCCCATGGCGATTGCAGAGGCGCTCATGTGCGGGCTTCCATGTATCACGACGCGCGTCGGTGGTATTCCGGAGCTTGTGCGTCACGAGGTGGAAGGCACGCTTGTTGAGCCGCATGATGCCGATGCATTGGCGGCCGCTATGTGTGCTTTTGCCAATATGGATCTTGATACGCGGCGCACTTTTTCCGAATCTGCACGCGCTCGCTATGAAGCCATGTGTACGACACCGATTGTCGGGGGCACGCTTGCGGAGCACTATGCCAACGTATTGGCCGAAGTATCGAAGAAGAATTTATGACCAAAAACACAATTAACGATCCGGCTGAAAGCAAATACACGGAGCGACGCATCGCCCATTGGGATGCGGTCGCGGAAAAGTGTGGCGAGATGGGTCCTTCGACGGGGCTTGCCTATCACGCGCGTCTTGCGTCGGTGCACACGTTTCTTATTCCGCCCGGGCAAAAGGTGCTGGAAATCGGCTGTGGTGCAGGGGATCTGCTCGCCCAGTTGAAACCTTCGCTTGGCGTTGGGGTTGATTTTTCTGCCAAGATGGTCGACACGGCGGCTTCCCGGCATCCTGAACTTCAATTCCAAAACCTGGATGCACACGCCATCGCATCACTCGATACGACGTTCGATGTCATTGTGCTTTCGGATTTGGTCAACGACCTTTGGGATGTGCAGCGTGTGCTGGAGTCTGTTGCGGTGCTCTGTACCGCGGAGACGCGCGTTGTTTTGAACTTTTATTCGAAACTATGGCAACCCTTCTTGTCCATGGTACGGCGAATGGGATTCGCGACGCCTGTCTTGGAGCAAAATTGGTTAACGCCGGACGACGTTGTCAACATGATGACGCTGAGCGGATTCGAGGTACTCAATCATCGCAAAGAGATCCTGTTGCCCGCTTGCATTCCGTTATTGGAACCGCTTTGCAATCGCTTCCTCGTTAAGCTCTGGCCATTCACACAATGCGCACTGACAAATGTTTTCAGCGCGCGCCTGGCGCCGAAAGCACTAAGTGGGGATGCCCCCCGCGTATCGGTTATTGTTGCGGCCCGCAATGAGTCTGGAAATATAGAGAATATTTTTGAACGCGTCCCACAAATGGGCAGCGGAACGGAGCTCATTTTTGTTGAAGGCGGGTCGTCGGACGACACGTATGAACAGATTGAACGAACGATGCCCAAATTTCCGCATATCGACTGTAAGTTGATGCGCCAATCGGGCAAGGGCAAGGGCGACGCCGTTCGTAAAGGGTTTGCCGAAGCGACGGGCGATATTTTGATGATTCTGGATGCAGACCTGACGGTGCCGCCGGAGGACTTGCCGCGCTTTTATGATGCACTTGTGTCGGGCAAAGCGGAATTCGTCAATGGTGTACGCCTCGTGTACCCCATGGAGGAGGAAGCGATGCGCTTCTTCAATCAGATCGGCAATAAGTTCTTCAGTCTCGCCTTTTCGTGGCTACTCGGGCGTCCGATCAAGGACACGCTGTGCGGGGCCAAAGTCATGACGAAACGGAACTACGAAAAGGTCGCTGCCAATCGACATTATTTCGGCGACTTTGATCCTTTTGGCGATTTCGATCTCATTTTTGGAGCAGCCAAACTAAACCTTAAAATCATGGACTTACCTGTACGCTATCGAGAGCGAACCTATGGCGACACCAATATTGACCGCTGGAGTGCGGGTGTGGTGTTGTTGCGCATGGTATTGTTCGCCGCTCGGCGAATAAAGTTCGTGTAGGCATTGCCGCAGTCAGCTTCTTTCTTTCGCGCGAAAGACGCACGTCGCTGATTTGTCGCGTACCGTCGCGACGCCAGAAAAAGAAAAACCAAGATGAACATTCAGTGGATGTCAAATAGACTGGTGCGCGTGGCGATTGTCGCGTTGGCACTATTGGTACACAGCGGTCTCGTTTTGCGAAGCTACCCTGTCCGGATGGGCATTAACAACGAGGTGCCGTTACGAGGCGATGTTGCGCGCTATTTTGCGACCGCCGATGGCGTCGCAAAATCGGGTGGTTTATATGGGTACGACCCCGCATTCATGGCCGGTTACCCGGTCGGTCTATGGAATAGCATGGGCAAGAAGGGCTACGAAGTTTTACACCTGATGTTGCCCTGGGTGTCGCTGCCGCGTTTGTTCTATTTCACGATCGTCGGCGTCGTACTGTTGTGTCCCCTTGTGCTCTGGCTGCTTCTGAGGCGGTCTTTCGAACGAAAAGGCGAGCGGGTATTTCTCCTGCTTTTCTTGTTGTGTTTCTGGCACTTGAGTACGCAGATTTCCTATTTCTGGGGATTTGGGAATGTCTTTTTCCCCTGCGCTTCTGTTTTGGCGATTGTGATGTGTGTGCTGCTGCAGCGTATAACAAACAGGGGGCGCTTTCCGTGGTTAACGGCGATCGGTCTGGGCGTCGTCGGAGCGGCCATCTTTTACTGCCACACGGTCGTGTTGATTGCTGCGATTGTTCCACTGGTGTCGATCCTGCTGTTGGGCGGTTCGCGTGAACAGCATTTGCGAATGTTGCCGCGCCTTGCCGTTTCATTGTCGGTTTTCGCCGCGCTGAGTTTGCCCTGGTTGATGCCGCTTCTGTCGACACGTGGCGACTGTCTGGCGCAGCCTGAGCAGTGGTTTCAGGGTGGCCCGCGTCATTTGATAATGGACCTCTTTTCGGATCGTACCTACCGCTTGCATTTTGATCGAAATTTCTTATACCACCTTGCCGTGGTGTTTGGCCTAACAGGGGGATGGTTCGCATGGCGGGATCGGCGTGACGTCTTGTTGACGAGTCTGGCGATCGGCGGTGCATGGGCGCTCGTGATCACCTATGGCTTTACGTATTTGGGCGCGCTGAGCAGCGTTCAGCCGTATCGTTTTATGATTCCGGCAACGCTCTTTCTGTTGGCCCCGGCCACGTACGCAATGGTCAGTTGTGCCAAAGCGGTGCTCCGCACCGACCGACGTGTGCAGGTTGGCGTTGTGCTCTTGTTGCTTGTGCTGACGCCGGAGGTGACGGCGTACGTGATCGATAAAGCTTGGGGGACCAGCGAGGTCGGTTTGTCGGCTGAGCGCGAAGAGGTGCTGAGTGTCGTAAAGGAACTGCCGCGGAAAGGCCGTATTTTATGTGATGACGCCGGGCTCGGACATGTGATGCCGTACTTTACGGGCCGAGCCGTCATTGGGGGGCTGAGTTCTCAGGCTTTCTTGAAGCATCGCTTTGCAGGCATTGACGAGAAGGGAATGCTTTTCGGCCGTATGCCGTCTGAATGGCCACGTCAGAAGCTGGCGTTGTATCTGGAGGCCTACGCCGTCGATTACGCGCTGTTTAGTTCCGCACGCTGGATCAAGTATGCGGATGCCGCTGCGGGCCTTTTCATCTTTGAGAGAAGCGTTGCGGGGCAACGTTTGTATCGCGTCGGCGACGTCGCGCAACGTTATGTGGCGCGCGGTAATGCGCGTGTTCGAATTGACGATACAGGTATTCACCTTACCGAGATAATGTCGACCGAGCTGTTGTTGAAGTTTCACTACTCCGATCTTCTCCGCTCAGACGTCCCTGGCGTGACTCTGAGGCCGGAAGTCGTCCTTGAGGACCCCGTACCCTTTGTGCACGTCAATCTCCCTGAGGGCGTGTCGTCGTTCAGCATAGGATGGTAGGCCAAGCCGCCTAACGACGTGAGCATAGACCATGGATCTCGAACAACATGATGCGGAAATTCAGGAAAACCTGGCCTACTGGAACAAAAAGCCAACACTGCGCAAGGTCTACCGGGGTTTTCACGAAGCGATTGGTGCCCAGTTATCCGGTATTCAGGGGCATCATATCGCTGAGCTGGGATCTGGAATCGGCAATATAAAAGAGGTTATTCCGGACTGCATCCGCACGGACTTGTTTCCCAATCCGTGGATCGATCAGATGGAGAGCGCTTATCGTCTGTCATTCGACAATGACAGCACGTCCGACCTCATTCTTTTTGATGTGTTTCACCACTTGCGCTATCCGGGTCGTGCCCTTGAAGAATTTCAGCGCGTTTTGGTTCCCGGTGGCCGCGTCATTATTTTTGATCCTTGCGTGAGTTGGCTTGGGCGACTGGTTTTTGGTATTTGTCATCACGAACCCATTGGGCTGCGTGAACCGATTACGTGGCTGTCGCCGTCGGACTGGGATGTGGACAAAGACGATTACTACGCCGCACAGGGGAACGCCTATCGGGTATTCGTGAAAGATGTATTTGAGGCAGACTTGAACAATTGGAAACGGGTCTTGTGTCGACGTCTTTCCGCAATCTCCTGCGTCGCGACCGGTGGCTACAGTAAACCACAACTTTATCCACAAAGCATGCTGCCCGTCATGCGCGGTATAGACAGCGTCTGCGATTTGCTGCCCGCAGTATTCGCGACACGTTTGCTAGTGGTACTCGAAAAGAAGGACTGAGCGCTTTGGGGAATTTGAAAGTGCCAGCGAACGGCGAACTCTACAGAAGAGAACAAAGGGAACAAAGAAAAGGGGGGCAAAGAAAGAACACAAAGGGGGACAAAGGA
>JAPKCZ010000156.1 GCA_028822745.1 Kiritimatiellia bacterium
CTGCCAAAGCCGCAGAGCCTGCCAAAGCCGCAGAGCCTGCCAAAGCCGCAGAGCCCGCCAAAGCCGCAGAAAAAACGCCTCCGGAAGCTTAAAACGTCTCGCTAGGTTCGGCACGCGCCACCGTCACAGGCCGCCTTCCCACTCAGAAAAGCCCTGACAAAGCGAACGTCACGTGTCAGCATTATACCCGTCGACAGGCAAGAACCGCCTGCGCATCCGGAACAGATCATGACCCGACTGCTTATTGTACTATCAACGCTACACCTCGCCCTCGCCGTGTCCACCAAAGGGGCGGACACGAACAGCGTACCCGCATCGCCATACAAGGCCGTGCTGATTCACAACGACAGCGAAGCACCCATTGCCGAATCGACATCATCTCGACCCGCAACGATTTATGAAATTGTGACCGTACCGGACCAACCCTCACGTGGCGGCCTCGTCGCCAGTGAACGCGAATTTCGGTTCGGAACCTTCGGCGTGGCACGAAATGAAGGCGGTGTAAATATCCCCCACGCCATGCAACAGCCGCGGCGACGTCTTTTCAACAATGACTTCAATGACGATCGTGGCGAGACGATTTTCGGCATTTCCTCCGACAGTCTTGACCTGAATGGCCTAGGCAACGCAAATCAGGGCTGGTTGGCGCGCGAGGTAAACCGAAACATTCGCAGCGGACGCGACATGCGCATGATGAATGAAAACATGATTAGCGAAAACAGTTTAATGCAGAGTCTCGGCCTGAAGAGCCCACTTCGCCAGATGAACCCCAACGCATTCCCGATGCCCGACAACGCGAGCCCACCCTCGCGCGACCCCTATTCCAGACTGCAATCGCGCGGCCTGCTCGATCGCGACACCCTAAGCCCATAAGCATCGCCCGAATATGGTACAAATATGTATTGCGCATTCCTTGGAGGACATATTTGTAAATATCAAAGAACCGCTACACTCAGGTGAGATGCGCCAGACACGCGTTTGGAAACAAGATTTCAACCTGGCTCGCGCACCTTCTTCAGCGCGAACGCGATCAGCGACGAAACCCAAGAACACGCTACCCTGCTTGCTCTTAGTCGCCTCTCTACGTTTTTGAGCGATGCCGCTTCGCCGCCAAACGTGTCTCTGCGCTCAACCTGAACGACAGAAATTCGAGACGCCCGAGCACACCTTGGCACACCCCCTGCTTTAGCTAATCAGCATAAATCGAAATTCGACGCGCTGTTAGGCGTAAGATTCACGCTAGGACGCGAACGCATAATTTACGCATCACGAAAGGAGGAACATTGCGCACACCGGCATCGCACACCAGTCGCAAGCAAACCTCGGAAGGTAAAGACACCTTTTGAAAACACATCAATGACCTCGCATGCAGAGCATGCAATTGACATAGGAAAAAAAATGAAACGTATACTAAACACTGTTGGAGCCGCCGCCATGGCCTTCGCCATGACCACCGGCGCAAACGCTGAGGATCCCGTCAAGATCGGCATTCTGCACTCACTGAGTGGAACCATGGCGATATCCGAAACATCACTTCGGGATGTGGTACTGATGGCGACTGATGAAATTAACGCCAAGGGTGGCGTGTTGGGTAAACAGATAAAACCGATCGTGGTTGACCCAGCGTCCGACTGGCCGCTGTTCGCCGAAAAGGCCAAAGAGCTGATTACGAAACACGAGGTTGCGGTCACGTTCGGTTGCTGGACGTCCGTTAGTCGCAAGAGTTGCCTTCCGGTATTCGAAGAGTACAACCAGCTTCTCTTTTACCCCGTCCAGTACGAGGGTGAAGAACAGTCGCTAAACGTATTCTATACGGGTGCCAGCCCGAACCAGCAGCTGATTCCTGCGGCGCAATATGCCATGGATGAGCTCGGATGCAAGAAGTTCTACCTGCTGGGAACAGACTACGTTTTTCCCCGCACGGCAAACAAAGTGCTGAAGGCCTTCCTGCTTTCAAAGGGCGTGCCCTCTGAAAACATCATGGAAGAATACACGCCTTTCCACCACCAGGACTACCAGACCATCATCGGCAAAGTGAAAAAGTTCGCCATCGGCGGCGATGCCTGTGTTTTGTCCACCATTAACGGTGACAGCAACGTACCTTTTTATAAGGAATTCGCCAATCAAGGGTTGACTGCAGACGACTGTCCGATCGTGGCATTCTCAGTAGCGGAAGATGAGTTGCGCGCAATGGATGTTCCGCCACTCGTGGGCCATCTGGCTGCCTGGAATTATTTCCAGTCCATCAAGAGCCGCAGCAATAAAACCTTTGTGAAGAACTTCAAAAAGTATTGCGCCGCAAACAACCTGCCTGGCGGCAACGACCGTGTTACGGACGACCCTATTGAGGCAGCCTACTTCGGCGTATACGTCTGGGCGGCGGCCGTTGAAAAGTGCGGTTCGTTCGATGTCGACAAAGTACGGGAAGCGGTTTACGGACTTGAGTTCGAAGCCCCCGGCGGTGCGAAAAAGATGCACGAAAGCAATCAGCACACGCTGAAGCCCGTCTACATCGGCGAGATCAAGAAGAACGGTCAGTTCAAGATTGTTTGGGAAACCGAAGGCCTTGTTGTGCCGGAGTCCTACAGCAGCTACCTGCACACGGATGGCAAATTCCCTGCTCCGACAGGCGGACCAAAGAAAACGGCCCTTTAAGGCTACCTCGACCTGATTCACAAACACCCCAGGACCTGCCCGGGCGTCACCTCCCGCTCAGGCAGGTCCTCTTTTTTCAAAAAATCTCATGACGCGACTTCGTTTAAGATCGTACCTCAGCGCAGTTACCCTGATCGCGCTGATCTGGGCCGGTTCATCCTCAGCGGATGACGCCAGTATCCGTGGGCACATGCATGTGCTCGCCAACGGCAACGCGGATGCAAGGTACGCGGCGGCTGGCGCACTGGTCAGCACAGGAGATGCCCGCCTGGAGTCCTTTTTCGAATCCTACCTGACCGACAGTCTCTACCTATGGAATGACGTTTTGCTCGTCGGTGGCGACATCACCGAAGACGACGACCTGAACGAATGGGTCCCCCTTTTTGATCCGCTTACACGCACACCCTATCTGCACGGAGGCGAAGCGGCCCTGATCATGATTGACGATCTGGAGGAAATTTCCCCCAGCCGTAAAGAACGTAGCTTCATGCTCAACTCGAAACACCTTCTACGCCTATCATCAAGCAGCGAGCACATGCGTTTGTCAGGCGCAAAAAAATGCGGAAACCTCCCCGGCATCCCCGAGGCCTACGAGCAGCTTCAACTTATGGGCGAGACCGACCCCGTCGAGATCGTTCGACGAACAGCACAGGAAAGCGCGCGTCTTATCTCGTTTCAGGCGTCGCTTGACGACCTCACAAGCGAGGCCCATATGCTTGTGGTGCAAGACCTCGCGGCGACCAAGAGCATACGCGGACTTTCCCGAATCGAAGCACAACTGCAATCCCTCCCGGAGTTGCGTGACCTCGATGTCGAGACGCGCGATCGTCTGGAGCATCTCTACGCCTCGTCAATCGAAACCATAAAAGGCCACATTTCATTCGTTGAGCGTTGCGCCAGTGTGTTTCAAGGTCTGTCTCTGGGATCCGTTCTGGTGTTGATGGCGCTGGGTTTGGCCATCACATTCGGGCTCATGGGAGTCATCAACATGGCGCATGGCGAATTTATGATGCTGGGCGCATACGCAACCTACGAAGTTCAATGCCTATTTAACTGGTTGATCGAGCGTGGCGTTCTTTCACAAAGCGCATTTGATTGGTACTACGTCGCCGCACTTCCGGTCGCCTTCCTCGCAGCCGGCATGATCGGACTCATTGTGGAAGTGAGTGTGATCCGCTTTCTCTATCGCAAACCGCTTGAATCACTCTTGGCGACATGGGGCGTGGGACTGGTGCTGATTCAATTAGTACGCCTACGTTACGGCGACAACATTGGCGTGACCGCGCCGATGTGGGCGCGCGGTGGAATCGAAATTATACAGGATGTCGTGCTGCCCTATTCGCGCTGCTTCATCATTGCCCTTTGCGCGGTTTCCATGTCACTCGTCTACATACTGATGGGCAAAACACGCATTGGCTTGCGCATGCGAGCCACGATGCAAAACCGAGACATGGCCAAAGGGCTCGGCGTCAACACGCAACGCGTTGACCGATTTACGTTTGCTTTCGGCAGCGGCCTTGCAGGAATCGCCGGATACGCGTGGACCCTCATCGGGGGTGTCACGCCCGATATGGGACAAAAGAACTTCATCATCGACTCCTTCCTCGTGGTCGTTACCGGCGGTGTCGGCGAACTGGCAGGTGTTATTTTTTCCGGCATAGGGATTGGCATCCTGACCAAATTCGTCGAACCCCTGCAGTTTGGCGATTTCACCATGGGTGCCATTTGGGCGAAGGTCACACTTCTCGTCGTCATCGCCATCTTCATTCAGTTCAAACCCGCCGGACTGTTCGCACCAAAGGGACGCCTTGCCGATGTCTAATCTATCCACGAACAAGCAAACAACATCGCGCTGGAAGCGCCATGCCGGCCCCATGCTGGGTCTTGGTATCGGTTTGGTTGTCATTCCGCTGCTTTACCAAATGGGCCTCGTCAGCATTGAAACCGTCAATATGCTCGGACGCTATATGTGTTTCGCAATATTGGCTATCGGCCTGGACCTGCTATGGGGGTACACCGGCATCCTGAGTTTGTGTCAGGCGATGTTTTTTGCGCTTGGCGGCTATGCCATGGGCATGTACCTCGCACACCACGGCGGCCCAGAAGGTATGGTTGACGCATCAGGTTGGAAAATGCCAGCCTGCCTCTACGTTGTTTTCCCCCTGAAGATTGGGCAATCACCGGCAGATGCAATGGTCCCTGTATTCTGGAAACCGTTTTTCAGCCTTCCCTTAACGGTACTGCTCGGGCTTTTGATTCCGGGCGCCGTCGCCTGGGTCATCGGAAACTTTGGATTTAAAAGTCGCGTCCGCGGTGTCTACTTCGCGATTTTGACGCAAGCGCTCACCGTTGCAGTGTGGCTCGTTTTCTGCATGAACAATATGAAGCTCTGCGGAACAAACGGCCTGACACGATTCAAAACCATCGCAGGATACCCCTTGGCGACGAACAGTACGAAAATGACGCTCTACATCATCACGCTGCTCTGCCTCGTGGGCGTCTACTACGGATGCCGAACCATCGTCCAGTCGCGTTTTGGCCGTATCTTGATCGCCATTCGCGACGACGAGAACACACTTCGCTTTTCAGGCTTCCGGCCACATGACTACAAGCTGTTTGTGTTTGTTCTCGCAGGCATGCTGGCTGGTCTGGCAGGTATGCTGTACGCCCCACAAATGGGCATCTTTGCACCCTCGGAAATGGAAGCCGCCAAATCCATCCTGATCGTCATCTGGGTTGCTGTCGGCGGGCGCGGCACACTATCCGGAGCCATCCTCGGCGCGATCGGTGTCAACTTGTTCTACAACTTTTTGACAACGCGTATGCCGGAGGCATGGCCCTTTGTTCAAGGCATGCTCTTCATCGGCGTCACCTTGCTTTTCCCTGGCGGCGTCGTCGGGCTTTGGGCCCAGGCGCGAAACCGAATTCAGGACCTGCGATCCCGTGCGTCGATGCCGACGTCAGCCGCGACAACCGTCGACACCAAAGCCGAGGTCTCCGCATGACTTACGGTCGACAAGAGCCACCCTTTGACTACGCGTACGAAGCCCCCTCATGCAATCGCATTTGGCAGGAAAAATATCTGCTTTTCCTGGAATCCGTCACGGCGGTATTTGATGGCTTTAAGGC
>JAPKCZ010000157.1 GCA_028822745.1 Kiritimatiellia bacterium
CGCTTGCTCTGCTTGGCAATAGCGGCCACGACGCTGCGCGTTGCCTTATCGATACCACGCTTGAGACACATCGGATTGGCTCCGGCGGTCACGTTCTTGAGGCCTTCACGATAGATGGCTTCAGCCAGAACCGTTGCTGTGGTCGTACCGTCACCGGCCGTGTCACTGGTCTTGCTTGCCACTTCACGCACCATCTGGGCGCCCATGTTTTCGAATGGATCAGGAAGTTCGACTTCCTTGGCAACCGTCACACCGTCCTTGGTGATGGTTGGTGAGCCAAAGCTCTTATCCAACACAACGTTGCGTCCTGCTGGTCCGAGCGTCACCTTGACGGCGTTGCTCAACTTCGTCACACCGGCCAGGATCTGCTGGCGAGCGTCGTTCTCAAACTTCAATTGTTTAGCCATTTTGCTAATACTCCTTTTATAACTTTCTAGCGATTACAACGTATGTGTAATCGATGAATGCAATTATCCAATGATGGCAAGAATGTCGTCTTCGCGGACGATCTGGTATTCCTTGTCGTCAACTTTGACTTCGGTTCCGCCGTACTTAGGCATCAAAACTTTGTCACCCTTTTTAACGTTGAACGCAATTACTTTGCCTTCATCGTCACGCTTGCCAGTTCCAACAGCAACGACTTTGCCTTCCTGGGGCTTCTCTTTGGCTGAGTCAGGAATAATGATTCCACCCTTGGCCTCTTCTTTGTTATCAAGCGGCTGAACCAGCACGCGGTCCCCTAGCGGTTTAATGTTCATCGATTTACTACTCCTTGTTGTTGTTTTATTTAATTTTCAGAGACAGCGGCGGGGCTAAGCTTTCTTATCCTCGTCCACCATCTCGAAATCGGCGTCAATCACGTCTTCGTCTTTAGCTTCTTCAGATTCAGGTGCGCCGCCAGCTTCACCCGCGTCAGCGCCCGGTTCAGGAGCACCGCCTTCTGGCGCTGCGTTGGCATACATCTCGGACGACACAGCTTGCATTGCCGTGTTGAGCGTATCGATCTTGGCTTGCATCTGCTCCGTATCGCCTGACTCAATGCTCTTCTTCAGGTCATCGATGGCGCTTTGAACCGGCGCCTTCTTGTCGTCAGGCACCTTGTCGCCAAATTCAGTCAACATTTTCTCGGTTTGATAAACCAGATTCTCCGCGCTGTTGCGCGTGTCCACCGTAGCGCGTGCTGCTTCATCTTCATCAGCATGCTTTTCGGCATCTTTGACCATCTGCTCAACGTCGCTGTCGGACAAGCCGCTCGACGCCTGGATCGTGATCTTCTGCTCTTTGCCCGTGCCCAAATCCTTTGCCGATACTTTCAAGATGCCGTTCGCATCCAAATCGAACTCAACTTCGATCTGTGGAACACCGCGCTGTGCAGGCGGAATGTTGTCCAGGTTGAATTTCCCAATAGGCTTGTTGTCACGCGACATTTTGCGTTCGCCCTGCAACACGTGGATTTCGACGGAAGGCTGATTCTCAGAAGCCGTACTGAAAATTTCGCTCTTTTTCGTAGGAATGGTCGTATTGCGCTCAATCAGCGTCGTAAACACGCCACCGAGCGTTTCAATACCAAGTGACAACGGCGTCACATCCAACAGAAGAACGTCCTTCAGATCGCCCGCAAGAATACCACCCTGAATGGCGGCACCCGTAGCAACAACTTCGTCAGGATTCACGCCCTTGTGCGGTTCCTTCTTGAAGAGCGCGCGCGCCGTTTCCTGAACCATCGGCATACGGGTCATGCCGCCCACCAGAATCACCTCATCAATAGAGGAGACATCGGCGTCCTTGATACAAGCATTACACGGGCCCTTGGTGCGGTCGATCAACGACTCCGCGAGCTGCTCCAGTTTAGCACGACTCAGATTTACATTCAGATGCTTCGGACCAGAGGCGTCTGCCGTGATAAAGGGCAGGTTAATGTCCGTCTGTGAGGCGCTCGACAACTCACACTTAGCCTTTTCGGAAGCCTCTTTGAGACGCTGCAAAGCCATCGTGTCCTGAAGCAGGTCGACACCATGTTCCTTTTTGAAGCCGTCGCCCAACCACTCAATGATGGCCTGGTCAACGTCATCACCACCAAGGTGCGTGTCGCCGTTTGTGGCTTTCACTTCAAACACACCATCGCCAATATCAAGAATGGAAACGTCAAAAGTACCACCGCCCAAATCGTAGACGGCGATGTTCTCTTCTTTTTTCTTATCCAAACCGTAGGCCAGCGACGCTGCCGTCGGTTCATTGATGATGCGTTTCACGTCCAGACCAGCAATTTTGCCGGCATCCTTGGTCGCTTGGCGCTGACTATCGTTAAAGTAGGCTGGCACCGTAATCACCGCATCGGTAATCGTTTCGCCCACGTAAGCCTCAGCGTCCGCTTTGAGCTTTTGAAGAATCATCGACGCAATTTCAGGCGGCGAATACATCTTGCCCTGTGCCTCAACGTGCGCATCGCCATTCTTGGCTTTAACCACCTTATATGGAACAAGGCCAATCTCGTGCGCCACTTCATCATGCTTACGCCCAATGAAACGCTTGATTGAAAAGAGCGTGTTTTCCGGATTGGTGACAGCCTGGCGCTTGGCCGCCTGCCCAACAAGGCGTTCCCCTGTTTTAGTGAATGCCACGATCGACGGCGTCGTACGATCACCTTCACTGTTTGGAATGACAACCGGTTGCCCACCTTCCATGATGGCCATACATGAGTTGGTCGTCCCTAAATCTATTCCGAGTACTTTCGACATGGTTCACGTCCCTTCTTTAAAAATTCGTTTTCGTCGCTGTTGTATTAGCAGCTTGCGTGCCACCATCAGAGAACGACACCCACACAACAACACAACATACTCTACCCAAATAGTTTACGAAATACGAAACGCATACACCGAAACAGCGCAACGAGACAAACAGAGTCGACATGTCCCACTTTTCACCCGCCCTACGGTCGCGTGAGCCACAATGTCCCACATACATCGCGGCCCCATTTTCGGCGTGACGCGCGCCGCCAAGGAGCTAGAATCGGCTCCTGATTTCTGAAGTCATCTCCAAAACAGAATAAGGAACAAGAAATGAGAAAAATCTATCTTTGCGGGCCAATCATGGACGAAAACGAAGGTGTTGCGCGGAAGTGGCGTACACTGGCCACCGAAAAACTCGGCAAGCACTTCACGATCCTCGACCCCATGCGGCGTAATTTCAAAGATCGCGAGGTGGACAGTGCCAACGAAATCGTCGAATTCGACCTACAGGACGTCAAAGAAGCCGATATCATTCTGGTGAATTACAACAAACCGTCCGTCGGCACATCCATGGAAGTCTTTTACGCCTCACACGAGCTGGGACGCTTTGTCGTCGCCTTCTCGCCCTTCCCCTTCAAGGAGTGCAACCCCTGGATGGTGCGCTTCTGCACGAAAATTCAGCCTTCGCTGGAAGACTCCGTTGACTACATCATGGAACACTTCGTCACCCAGCATTTTGAGTAAAGAAGAGCGCCTCAGCGCGGAAGCGTTTATCCTAAAAGGAGCCGTTGCCAAAGTAGACAAGGGCAACGATTATGGTAACAACCCGTGTTGGAGCGGGCCTACTTGCAGGCTCAGAGATCAAGCGTCTCATCATCGGCACGTCCGCCGGCATTCGATTTCAGCCCGAACCGCTTGTAGCTGAGCTCCGTCGCGACACGTCCCCGCGGCGTGCGCGTCAGATAGCCTTCTTGAATGAGATAAGGCTCGTACACATCTTCCAGTGTTTCCGTCTCTTCGCCAACCGCCACAGCCAACGACCCCAGCCCAACAGGGCCACCTTGAAATTTGTGTAAAATACATTCCAGAATACGCTTATCCATATCATCAAGACCGTACTTATCGATCTCGAGCATCTGTAGGGCCTGGTCCGCGACCTCGCGTGTAATTTTGCCGTCGGCACGCACCTGCGCATAGTCACGCACGCGGCGCAACAAATTGTTAGCGATGCGCGCCGTGCCACGCGCACGCGCCGCGATTTCCCCCGCCCCACCCGCGTCAATCGCAATGCCCAAAATGCCTGCCGAACGATGCACAATCGACGTCAACTGCTCTGCCGTGTAGTAGTCCAGACGGTTCGTAATACCAAACCGTGAACGCAACGGAGCCGACAACAAGCCACTGCGTGTCGTCGCGCCCACCAAGGTGAATCGCTGCAAATCAAGCCGCACGGAACGCGCATTGGCCCCCTGATCCAGCATGATATCAATGGCGAAATCCTCCATCGCCGAGTAAAGATATTCCTCAACGTTCTTCTGCAAACGATGAATTTCGTCGATAAATAAGACGTCGCCCCGTTCGAGGCTGGTTAACAACCCAGCCAGATCGCCGGGCTTGTCGATCACCGGACCCGAGGTCGACTTGACCGCCACGCCAAGGCCATCTGCAATAATGTAGGCCAGCGTGGTTTTCCCAAGTCCGGGAGGTCCCGAGAGCAAGACATGATCAAGCACATCCGAGCGCTGGGCCGTCGCCTCACAAGCCAATTCAAGGCGTTCGCGCACTTTTTCCTGACCAACAAAATCCTCAAACGAGCGTGGCCGTAGCGTCGACTCAAACTCGGGGACGGGCGTGTTCAGCGTACTGGATATGGGTTCGTCGTTCATCGTCTCATCATAGGGCGCGTTCGCGGTCAGGCCAAGCCCGACCTTTGCACGCCGCGCAAGCGCTAACCGGCCAACGCAAAGCGAATAAGCTCCTCGACACCCTTACCAGCAGCATCGGGGTGCTTCTTCGCTGCAGTCATGACCATTTTTCGAGCACCGTCGTCCTTATAGCCAAGCGCCACAAGCGCCAACACAGCGTCACGCATTCTGAGATCGCTTTCGCTGACAGACGGATCGCCAGCACCGGCAGACGCCGCTTCCCCCGCACTCAATTTATCGCGCAACTCGACAGTCATGCGTTCAGCCATCTTTTTACCGACGCCTGAGATCCCATTCAAGCGCTTGATGTCCCCGTCAACAACTGCCGCCGTCAACTCACGCACCGACAGCCCGCTCAGGGCACTCAGCGCCAACTTGGGACCAATACCGCTAATCGCCATGAGCAGCTTGAACATGCGGCGTTCGCCGTCACTCATAAATCCGTAACGCGTGTGCGTGTCCTCACGCACATAATCGAAGATCAACAAACGACACGCCTCGCCCTGGCGGGGAAGGCGATCGTAACTGCTCAGCGGAATCAAGACCTCATAACCCACGCCCTGAACATCGAGAACCACATCGGTCGGTCGTTTTTCGTCAATCAATCCCTTGAGATAAGCAATCATCGTTATCCATTCCCTGCTCGGTTTACGTTCCTCTGCCACAAAGCGCACAAACCAATAGCGCGTTGTGTGAAATGGGGCAAGTCTTTGCTTCCTAGAGAATCACAAAGGCAGGCCCAAACACACCCCCACGCGCCTGCTACCCGCGCGTGGGGGCGCATCTGCGTTTTGGTCCAAATCCCAGAAAAACACCAGGTGCATTAATATTTATGAACATTTCGTAATCGCAACCCCCCTCAGCGCCCTCCGAGACCCCCGTGGTTAAAAACCCAGAACGATGAACCGCGAACGAAGAACGGCTTGCCCGCCGTAGCTCGCAGAGCGTAGGCGGGCTGTTCCCTCTAAACCCCGCACCCAGCACAGTGAACAGTGAACCCCTTCGTGCCCTTCTTTCCTTCGTGGTTAATCCCTTCTTCCCTCTTCAACCCAGCACCCAGCACCCAGCACCCAGCACCCAGCACCCAGCACCCAGCACCCAGCACCCAG
>JAPKCZ010000158.1 GCA_028822745.1 Kiritimatiellia bacterium
TGTATTTCTATCGGGGAAACCCAGTCATGGTCGCATGAAACACGAACACCGTGCCGGGAATATGCTTATGGCCGACCGGCTAAGCAAGGCTGGTTTGAACCTGGACATCGTCGTTGTTGAAGACAAGGGCTATCCAAAGGATACGTCTGTTTTAGAGGGCGCGGCGACGGTCGTCATGTTCTGCACAGGACATAACGGTCACATCGTCAAAGAACATATGGCTGAGTTTGACGCCCTCATGGAAAAAGGGGTCGGCGTCATTATGATTCACTGGACCACCGAAGCCGTCAAAGGCGAAATGGGCGACAACTTTCTCAAATGGATGGGCGGGTTCTGCGACCTGGACTGGTCCGTCAACCCGCACTGGGAAGGCCATTTCAAAGACTTTCCAGATCACCCAATCTGCAATGGCGTTGCGCCTTTCTCGTTAAACGATGAATGGTATTACCACATGCGTTTCCCCGAGGATACAACAGGGCTAACGCCCATTCTTTTTGACCTGCCGCCAGCGTCAACCCTCAGTACACGTAAAGACGGCGCGCGCAGCGGTAACCCCACCGTCCGAAAGGCGGTTGCTAACGGCGAAAAGCAAACCGTCGCTTGGGCCTACCAACGCCCCGAAGGAGGGCGCGGATTCGGTTTTACCGGTGGACACTATCACAAGAGCTTCCAAAACGACGGCTTCCGTAAAATATTGCTCAATGCGATTTTATGGACAGCCCACATCGACGTCCCCAAAAACGGCGTGGAATCCAAAACCCCCGACGACACCGAAATCGTACAGAACTTGGATTAGAGATATTGGCTTGTCCGCAGAATGTGTGGGTCCGACTAGAGGGATACAGGGGGGATCCAGGGTCAAACCTTGAAACTGCGCTGGAAGCGCTTAAACTCGTGCCATTCTGGGCTGACCCTGGGTCCACACGGAATCCGCTAAACGGTTACTTGGGCTCCGCGCCTTGAAGCCAAGTGCGATCGGGCGTTAGTGCTGCTATTTCGTTTTAGCGGGTCAATTGACCGCGGACAGTGTTTACATCATCTGAACACCCTTTTTACATCCTTCTGACACGTTGTGATGCGTGGCGTGGCATCGTCTGGGTATGAAAAAACTAATACACAACACGGTCGTGTTCGCCCTGATCAGTTCATCCGTATGCCTGGCGGCTGAACGTATTCCGAATCCACTCATTGACGCCCAGGCGTTCGTGCGGATTGTGAAAGATTCGCAATCACCGCGGAAGAAGAATCGGCTCAGTGAAGCCGACTTCCTCAAGGCGATGCGCTCTGGGGACTATGTTCTCTTGGATGCGCGCAGTGCCGCGAACTATGCTTTGCGCCATATCGAAGGGGCCATCAATCTGCCCTTCACGGAGTTCACTGCCGAAACGCTGGCACGTGTGATTCCTAAACCATCATCGAAGATTCTCATCTACTGCAACAACAACTTCCAGGGCAGTCCGGTTTCCTTTGCGTCCAAGTCACCTGCGGCATCCCTGAATCTGTCAACGCAGGTTGCTCTTGTGACCTATGGCTACAAAAACATTTTCGAACTAGGACCTTTGCTTGATGTGAAGTCGACAGTGCTCCCATTCGTTGGCGTTGAAGCCTCCTCACGACAGCAAGCCCTTCAGCGCTGACGGTTCAGGTGGGGCATGGCTGAGCGTGGGCGCTCTCTGGACATCGCAAAACTGAACAGCGTCATCGTACGAAACAAACCGCTTCGCCGCCGCTTCCACCACGCCGAAACGACCGGCCCCAGCCTCTAAAGCTGGTAGAGAAAGACGATCGTCTAGTCGTCGTCAGCAAATAAGGTCAGCGCTGCGCGGCCTAGTTTTGCGTTGCGGACACCGTCGCTATGTCCTCTTTGAGCCGTGATGCGATTCGCAGGTGTCCACTGCGATTGAAATGGCAGGGGTCCTTCGGTAAGAACAGATCACGTTTTTCTATGCCGGTTAATTGCTCGTTGGCCTCTGCGTTCAGATCTAAAAAGTGGATCGTCTTGTCCTCGCACAACTGTTTGAGCATGGCCACGTCCTCGGCCTTGTAGTTGGTGTTGAAAGGCAGGAATAGAAAGGTGAGCCCGAACTGATCTTCGGTGGCCATGGCTTTCAGTTCATTCAGCAGTGTACTGGCGCCTGCGTCGTCGATAAGGTACGCAACGGCTTTGTCAAAGCTCTCATCGTCTGTTGAGGCAAATGAATAGGCAAGGTGGCGATAGATGTTCGATTTCAAAAGCGTGTGATCAAATTTGGTCTTTGCATTGTAGTAGCGCTTGTAAAAACTGCTGCGTGCATTGGATTGCATCATCTGATCGATGTTGTAGATCTCCCCGGAATGCAGCATCAGGTCGTTGTAGGTAATACCGAGGTAAACATGATCGGGCGCAAACTGCCGTCCGAATGTTTTGAAATAGGCAACCGTCTGGCGCAGGTTGTATCCGCGCACGCCGAAATTGATCATTTCTTGGTCAGGGAGGGACTGCGCGAGCAGGCTCGTGAAGCGACC
Source organism: Kiritimatiellia bacterium (assembly GCA_028822745.1). Classification (GTDB taxonomy): domain Bacteria; phylum Verrucomicrobiota; class Kiritimatiellia; order UBA8416; family JAIOPI01; genus JAPKCZ01. The sequence continues at coordinate 2,506 of JAPKCZ010000158.1, forward strand.
TTGTTCAGATTCACCAAAGCCTTCCACGACGGAGTCGCCGATGAAGAGCAGGCGTGGTTTTTCGTTTCGTGCGATGTTAAACGTTGCGCCGCGATGGCCCTGAGCGTTGTAGTCGCCGGAATTGGGCTTGGGGGTGTAAATGAGGTCGCGATTAGGCGATAGCAGGTATTCGGCGCCGTAGCTACTGATGTCGAGCCTTAGAAAGGCCGGTGCGGGCAGCCAGCGTGCCATGACCCACTCCGTCAGGCCGAGACAGAGAATGAGTGATAGCAGGCTTAGTCCGAGACGTTTGAGGCGTGTTGCGCGAGTCGTCGTGCTCACGATAGGCGTCCTATGCTTGGGCGTCTGGTTCCGGTGCTGATGCGCCAAGATCAGAAGGGGCGCTGGCGTCTTGTTCGGGTGTCGTTAGGCTAGGAGCAGGAGGGGCTGGGGCATTTGGGTCTACATAGGGAATGCCGCTCTTTTTGGCGCGTTTTCGGGCACGTTTTTCGTCGGCCTTGCGCTTCTTTTCCATCTCTTTACGTCGTTTTTCAAACGTGTTCGCGTTTTTTGCCATCGTTGCCATCCTCTTGAGTGTTGGGGCGCGAAACGGCATAGTCCGTTCCCGCACGTGCAATGTTCTAGCACAACTTTTGGTGGATTGCACCCACTGCTTGTGTTTATCCTTGTCGCTGAACGGAGAATGGCCATGACACAGAGACCGAAATTGTTAAGTGCTGCTGAGCGAGAGACCGTGCGCGCAGCGCTTCATCGTGATATTGCGAAGCGCAACGCGGGCTATCGAGCAAAGGCCCTGAAGATGTTTCCGCATGTGTGCGGATCGTGTGCGCGTGAGTTTGAGGGCAAACGTCTCAAAGAACTCACGGTTCACCATCGTGATCATGATCACAACAATAATCCACCCGATGGTAGCAACTGGGAGATGCTCTGCATTTACTGCCATGATCACGAACACGAAAAGTTGATCAACGCGAAGCATCGTCGTTTTTCGGAGTCGGATTCGAAATCGAGTAAACCAGGACTGGCCACGCCCTTTGAAAATCTTGGGGATCTGTCGTAAGCCGTCTCTCGCCGGGCTATTGGCGCAACGACGTACTGACCCTGCAAGACAATCTCCGCTGGTCCCACGGGCAGGGTGAGATCTCGGTCAAGTCGGGTCACCTGCGATTCAATTCTGCGGTGGCTTAAGCGTGTCGTGGTGATGACAGCGCAGCATGCCCGCTTGCTTCTTTAGCGGTGGAACGCCCGTAAAAATGCGGAATCGTTTTAAGGCCGATCTATTTCTCTTCTGCTAGAAAGTTGATGCCATCGATTAAGAGGTGCTGAAACGCTTCGGCTTCCCAGTCGCTTGTGCCATGCCCGACGGAGAGTCCCATGACCTGCGACTTGCCCTGAGGGTTGAGCCATAACACGATGGCAGTGGCATCGCCTTGCTTGCCATTCGCTAGTGCTTCGACGGTGTCTGTAACATAGTGGTTGTTGTAGAGTTCAGTGTTTTTTGTGGTGAAGCCTTCGGGAAGGCGCTTCGTGATGGGGTGGTCCTTTGTTTTGGTGATGGTGATTGGCTTCTGTGGACCGTGTCGAACACTGGCGACACCGGTGAAATCACCCCAGACAGGATACGGTGTGTCGGCATGTGCTGCTTTCCATTTGTCGATCATGCCTTTGTTTGACTTCGCCGTGGGGTGGGCGCCGTCGATGACACTGTCACCGCTCTTGTACGTCGGCCACCAACTGTGCATCGCGCAATGGATCAATACGGCCGGCACGCCGTTGTCGCGTGTTTGCGTGATGAGGTTGTTGCTGGCTTCCAGGTCCGTGTCATTGGCGAAGCAGAAGTTGTAAACGAGAACATCATAACCCTTACTGTAGTCTTCTGTGTGCAGCCATGCCATCTGCGCGTGATGCTCGCCCGTTTGAACGGTGAGGTCCCATCCTGCATCTTCTGCAATTTGTGAAAACTTGGCTTTCTGTGTCGTGTAATCGTGCCAACGTCCGGGTTCGTGTGTGAAATAGAGGACCTTGGTTTTGTCTGCGGCCTGTGCGGTGCCTAAGCCGACGAGGGTCAGTAAAAGCAGGTAGGCGCATCGTTTCGTGATCTTGGGGTGGTGCATAGTCTAGGTCCTCTGTGGTTGGGGGTTATGTCTTAAAATGGTGCAGACGTGACGCGGGTCACTATTCAGCTTCGACGACCGTTCTTAGTCTGGTCAGGCCCACTTCATAACTGGGGCCGATCATGCGATCAAACATGAGTCCAAAGTATCGGCTGAAAGGGCTAAGGCCCAGATCTGTATCGAATCCCCATAGAATCTGGCAGCCATTGTCCGTGGGTGAAATCTCGAAATAGGCGTCCGCAGCACCTTGCTTGCCAAAATCCAGGTGTGTACGCACGAGATGATTGGGTTCAACGGCGGTTACGACCTGCGACCCCGAGCCCACTTCTTTGACCTCACTGGTCCAGAGCATTTTGGAGCCGACCGTACCGGGCTCGCCTTCAAAGGTGGTCACCATATTCGTGTCCGCCATGGCCCAAGGTGACCAGCTTGCCCATTTTGTCAGGTCGGCAACGTGGGGAAACACTTGTTCGGGTGTTGCGGTCGAAAAAACGCTGCGTTCGACGTGGGCGTGTCGCGGCATAAAGAAACCGCCGATAATGACCAGCAAAAACAGAAAGGCGACAAAGAAGACGAGGCTACGAATTATTTTCATCAGTAAAATTCCTTATTGGTGTGTGCGAGGACATTGGCAGGGGATGTTTTTGAAATCAAGCGCAATTCAGTAGTCTATTCCATACGCGAAGGAGAAAATTTAGCACCCGCTACGCTGGAGACACGGAGGCACAGAGAAGTGAAGAAGATTAACCACAGCGTTCACAGAGGACGCAGATGAGAGCTCTTCTCTGCGTCCTCTGTGAACGCTGTGGTTAATTCTCTGCTGCGTGTCCCAGCGCAGCGGGTGGTGATAATTTTCTCCAGGGTCTCAAAATTCCGCGTTTATGATGTTCATGTCTGCGGTGAACTATTACATTATGTGCTCTTCAAAATGCTCAGGACATGTCGTTCGAATCTGGACCCCAACAAATAGGTGCAAACGTCGTTATGAAAGCAGCTGTCATCAAATCCCCGGGTGTTATTGCTGTCGAAGAGGTGCCAAAACCAAAACCGGCCGCGGGCGACGTTTTGCTGAAAGTCGACATGGCGGCCCTCTGCGGCACGGATCAGCGCGTTTTGCGTGGCGAGAAG